>JAQGLQ010000539.1 GCA_028292785.1 Noviherbaspirillum sp.
ATCAAACGTGCGTCGCATGGCTCCGGATGGGGCAGGAGGCGCGGCGCCGGACACTATTACCGCACGCTGGTCGAAACATGCCCAGACGCCATCCTGATCCAGCACGACGGCAGGTTCAGTTTCGCCAATCGCGCGGCGGCCGATTTGCTCGGCGTTACCGATGCCGGACAGCTCATTGGCGGATCAATGCACGACTTTATTGAAGCCGAGCGGCGCGCTGATATGCATTGGGTAAATACCCCCGGCGCCACAATGTGGCGCAAGGAGGCAACGATACGCCGTTTCGATGGCGGGGTGCTCCATGTCGACATCCATGCAGCGCCCTTCATGCATCGGGAGCGCACTGCCGTCATGCTGACGCTGCGCGATATCACGGCGCTCAAGCAATCGGCGGAAGAGCTGGCTTATCTTGCCCACTATGATGCGCTGACCGGCTTGCCGAACCGGACCCTGTTTCATCAGCGGCTCGATCATGCGCTGCGCATCGCTGCGCGACCGGGCCGTTCGCTGGAGATTCTGTTTCTCGACCTGGACCGCTTCAAGGAAATCAACGACACGCTCGGCCATGCCGTCGGCGACCTGGTGCTGAAAGAAACCGCGCAACGCCTGCAAGCCATCCTGCGCGAGTCCGATACCGTCGCCCGGCTGGGCGGCGATGAGTTTGTCGTGCTGGTCGAGAACGTCGACGAGCCGCATCGCGGCGGCACCATCGCCGCCAAGATACTGGCGGCGATGGTGCCGCCGCTGACGAGCGGTGCGCATACGCTGCGCATTGCAACCAGCATAGGCATCAGCCATTCTCCTGCCGACGGCGTCGATGCCGATACGCTGCTGAAGAAAGCCGACATGGCGATGTACCGGGTGAAACAGTCCGGACGTAATGGGTATTGCTATTATTCGGATGAAATCGACACATCCGCAGGATACGAAAAGATTTGACGTCGTTCCGCGTTCCTGCACATAGCGGCAAACGAGGCCTTGGTCATCGCCTCGCGCTGCGTAGCCAGCGTCGCGATCAGCGCCTGGCAATGCCGCACGATGTCGGGATGGGCCGCATCGGTCGGATGCAGGCTCAACCTGACCAGCGGCGCTTCGTTGAGGGCGTGGCCAAGCATGGAATTCCACGCGCGCGACATCTGCCGGCGCCAGCGGCTGCGCACGGTATATACCATGCTGCGGCTGGCGAGTGACCGGCGCTCCGGCAGAAAATAAAACCGCCGCATCGTGGTCGTATAGGTAAACGGAAAATCCGCGAGCGCTTTCCATGCGCCCGACCCGAGCAGCCATGCGGGCGCGACAAAACCTTGCACCGGCCAGCCGCGCTGCGCAAACCATGCCAGGCCAAGTTCGATCCGGCGCCGCGCCTCCGCCTCGCCAATCGCATAGAACTCCCCTTCACCGCGGGTGTACACCTGCCGGGTGAAGCGGTCTCGCCATGTGTCCGGCGGGGCCGCTTCATCGAGATGGGTATAACCGTGCAACACCAGTTCGTCGCCACAGCCGAGGCGATGCTCGAGCTGCGCCTCATACCCGGCGTTATCGGCAGCGGCATGGCGATGGTATGCGGGCACCACGAGCAGGCTCACGGGAATTGGCGCAACCGCATGGATCGCGTCGAGCAGGCGCCGGCATTGGGGCCAGGTCTCCGGCGCCACGTCATGCACGGAAACGCAAAGCGCGCGCGCCGGTTCAGTCGGGCGCATACAGGCCTTCCGCTTGCGAACGCACCTGCGGCTGCGCGCTGAGCAGCGCGTTGTAGTGCCCCATCAGCTGTACCATGATGCTGTTCCAGTCGTAGCGCTCCACGGTCTTGCGGCGCGCGTTCAGACCGAGCGCGGCGCGATCGGCGTCATAGATGCCGCTGATTCCCTCGGCGAGCGCGGCCGCGCTGCCGGGCCGCACCAGCACGCCGGTGTCGCCGTCGACCAGCTCGGCGATGCCGCCGGCGGCCACGCCAACCACCGGGATGCCGCAGGCCATGGCTTCGAGCGCCACCAGACCGAAGGTTTCCTGATCGCCCGGATGGACCAGGACGTCGCAGCTTGCGATGAGCTGGGCGAGCAAGGACGCATCATGCTGAAAGCGCAGATAGGTAACGCGTTCCGAGCGCGGCAGGTCCGCGCCGCTGCCTATCATGAGGAGATGATAGGGCGCTCCCAGGCGCTGCATTGCTTCCAGCAGCAGATGAAGCTTTTTCTCCCGGGTGAAGCGCCCCGCGTACACCAGCAGACGCGCATCAGGCGGCAGGCCGAGCCGCTCGCGCAGGCCGGCATCCCGTTGCTCGGGACGGAATGTCCGCGTATCCACGCCAAGCGGCTGGCAGCGTACCTGCCTTATGCCCATCTCGCGCAGCCGTTGCGCCATGACGCGGCTGGGCGCCAGCACCAGATCGAAACGGCGATACAGATTCCTCGTATACCGGATCGCAAAGCGGCGGGCATGCGCGCCGAATCGATGCGCGATCAGTTGCGGCAGATCGGAATGGCAGAATGCCAGGACGGGAATATCGAGACTGCGCTTCACGCGCAGTGCGGCCCAGGCAAACTGGTAGGGATCTCCCACTTCGACCAGATCGGGTTGCAGTTCCTCGATTTTCTGCGCAGCGATGCGGGTCGACCACGGCATGCGATAACCGCCGGGGCAGGGAATCGCGACTCCGGGCACGCCGACGAATCCGGCCGCGCCGCTTCCGTCAATGGCGGAAGGCGCGACGATGGCATGCCGGCAGTTGCCGCGCTTCGCGAGCCACTGCGCCTTGGCGTTGAGATAGGTGTGCACGCCCCCGCTATCCCCCACGTAGAACATCGTGACATCGACGAGGCGCAATTTGACTTTCGACCAGGTTGAGAAATTGTGTTGGGAAACGTTGCGTTTGCAATCCGTATTCTGCAAACGTAGCCGAAATGAGTACGCCGCGGATTGACCTGTCTCAACTTAAATCGCCGATGCGCGCCGCCACACCAGCAGGCGATTATTCGACGGCATGGCATTATCGGATTGCAGCCGCAGTCCCTGTACGGCGGCGAGCACATTCAGCGCTTCGAAATCGCGTATGCCCATGTGGGGAGCCAGCGCCTTCAGGGAAGCATCGAATCCGGCATTGCTGTCGCTGGTGAATTTTCCGCCGTAGTTGAACGGACCATAGATGCATACCACTCCGCCCGAAGGCAATATGCGTCCGATTCCGGCGAACATCGACTGCACTTCATGCCAAGCCATGATGTGGCAGGTATTCGCGGTGAATACCGCATCGTAAGGACCGTCGGGCCATTCCTTGGATGCGACATCCAGCGCCAGGGGCCCCAGCACGTTCAACGCGCGCGATTCGCGCTGCCAGGCGATGATGCTCGCATGATTCTGCGGCAGGTCGCTGGTCTGCCAGGTCAGATGCGGAAGCTGGGCGCCGAAATATACTGCGTGCTGGCCGGTGCCGCTGCCTATTTCGAGAACCCGATGGCTGTCGGCAAACGCTTCGCGCAGGATCGCCAGGATGGGCCCGCGGTTACGTTCGCATGCGGCGGAAAACTGCTTGGTCATGATGTCTTCACGAAACTGATTAAAACCGAAGCTTAACCGACGTAACGCCATCAAGCAGCGGCACCGCCGCCATACCTTGCCTGGCAAAGCTCAAGCATGTCGGCGATGCGCTGCCGCATGCGCGTGACATGCGAGCCTTCCCAATAGACCCGCGCGCAGGCGTCGCACTCAAGAAAGCGGTCATAGATCCGGTGGCTGTGATAAGGCACGCGGTCAGCCACTTCGTCTTTTTCGACATGGCGCAGCAAGCCGTTGCAGTTGAGGCATCGGCTGAGCGCGCAGGCGCAATCGTTCAGATCGAAGCGCGCGACGACTTCGACGACCTGGCAATCGGATGCGACCGAGTGCAGATAACAGCCGCGCACAATCTCTTTTCTGATCAACAGGTCGCGGTCGCGCGTGAGCACGATGCGTTCCTCCGCCACGGCGATACGCGCGATTTCGGCATCGCTGTAATCGTTGCGGTACACGACATCGAACCCGAGCATGCGCAGGTTTTTCGCCAGTTGGCCGAGATGGGCGTCGGCGATGAATTTCACTTCTCGCGGCGGTGCGACGCGCACCCTGGTCAGGTCCGTGATATCCAGCGTGCTGAAATACGGATAGACGCTTACCCGCATGCCCTCATGCAGCCGGAAGGAAAAATCCACCGATTCGCCATCCGCAAGAATCAGTCCGACCTCGGTGTGCGGCACGCCCAGCACTTCGATCATGTGCTTGACCGTGGCATCGCGCGAAAGCGGATAGCCAAAACTGCATTGACGATGAGATGGCGAAAGGAATCGATTCAGTTCCGCATAAAAGCGGAATTCGACCGATTCCGTGACACGGCGCTCGTCGCAGCCGCGGTCGGTCACCGCCGCCATCACGTACCCGATCCCTCCGGCGGCGTGCCGGAAATCCTTCCGGATTCGCTCACCGGCGTGGACGAGATGCGTGGTTCCGGTCGGATGACGAGCATGGCACCCCTGGGTTCTTCCACGGTTGAAGTCACATGTTTTTTAGGCGCAAAATCCCTTTTATTGTAGGTAACCATGCGCCGAATTCAAGCCGGGCCGAAACAGCGGAAACGGTTTGATGTGGATCAAACTTTCGTACGCGCACCGGAGAGTAGGCCGCACTGCAGACTATGGTGTTACGGGCGCCGCTGTTTTGGCGCTGCGATCCGTCATGCCTGCGCCAACCACGCGAGCCCGAGGAGCACACCAATGTCCTACAAGACCGTCCTGGTGCACGTGGACGAATCGGAACATGCGCGAGGGCGCATCAGGCTCGCGGCCGCGGTCGCCATGACCGAGAACGCGCATCTCATCGGCACCGCGATGACCGGCGCATCGCGCTATATACAACGCACCAGCATGCTGGCCGAACTCGATCCCAACTTCGCGGTACACCTCGAATTCCTGCGCAAGCGCGCCAACCGGGGGCTGGAAGAGTTCGAAAAGACCGCGCTCAAGCTCGGCCTGCCTTCCTTCGAGAAGCGGCTCGTCGATGACGAAGCCGGCGGCGGCATCTGCCTGCAGGCCCGCTATTGCGACCTGATCGTGATCGGCCAGATCGACCCGCAGGAGACCGCGCCGATCGTGATGCCGGACTTTCCCCAGTACGTCGTGCTCAACTCGGGACGTCCGGTATTGATCGTTCCCTATGGCGGCCACTTCGAAAACATCGGAAACCGGGTGCTGATCGCATGGGATGCGAGCATGGCCGCTACCCGCACCATCACCAATGCGCTTCCCTTGCTCAAGCATGCGCAGATCGTCGACGTCGTGGTCTTCAATCCGCATGCCCAGCCCCAGGCTCACGGCGCGGCCCCGGGTTCGGACGTGGCCTTGTACCTTGCCCGGCACAACATCAAGGTCAACGTGCTGCAGCGCACGACGGACCGCGATATCGGCGCTGCCCTGTTGTCTCTGGCCACCGACATGAACTCGGACCTGCTGGTCATGGGCGGTTACGGGCACTCGCGGTTCCGGGAAATACTATTGGGCGGCGTGACCCGCACGGTACTGGAAACGATGACGGTTCCCATCCTGATGTCGCATTGACCATTGATGAAAGCGCAATCATGAGATTGCGCAATAGCATGCGGTTGAACATTTCGGTTACTGCCCCGGTCGAACTGCCGGATGCCGCGGTCGGCCGGCGGCTGGGCTCATGGCACGCAAATGCAGACCAATCTTCGGAGACCGTGATGGAAACGTTCGCTGGTGTGGATGCAACTCTTCTCGCCCGTATCCAGTTCGCGTTTACCATCAGCTTCCACATTATCTTTCCGGCTTTCTCCATCGGCCTGTCGGCTTTCATCGCCACGCTCGAGGTACTCTGGCTGCGCAGTGGCAAGCCGCATTACCACACGCTGGCGCGCTTCTGGACCAAGGTATTCGCGGTATCGTTTGCGATGGGCGTGGTGTCAGGCATCGTGCTCTCGTATCAATTGGGTACCAACTGGAGCAGATTCTCCGAAGTGGTGGGCAACACCATCGGTCCGCTGTTCGGATATGAAGTGCTTACCGCCTTCTTTCTCGAAGCCAGTTTTCTCGGCGTGATGCTGTTCGGCTGGAACCGCGTTCCACCGTGGGTTCACACGGTGGCCTCGCTGATCGTGGCATTCGGCACCGCGCTCTCGGGCTTCTGGATCCTGTCGGCCAACAGCTGGATGCATACCCCGGCCGGATTCGAGCTGCGCGAGGGCATCGCCTACCCGACCAGCTGGTTCCAGATCATCTTCAATCCGAGTTTTCCATACCGCTTCACACACATGATGATCGCGACCTACCTCACCACTTCGCTGGTGGTGCTGGCCACGGGTGCGCGCTATATCCTGGCCGGGCGCTTCGAGGCGGAAGCGCGCACGATGGTGCGCATGGGCCTGGGGATGGTGATCGCGCTGGCGCCGCTGCTGCTGGTGGTCGGCGATCTGCATGGCCTGAATACGCGTGTGCATCAGCCGGCGAAAATCGCCGCTATGGAAGCGCATTGGGACGGCTCCAAGCCGGCCGCGCTGGTGCTGTTCGCATGGCCCGATCAAAAGAATGAACGCAACCTGTATGAGATCTCGATTCCGAAATTGGGCAGCCTGATCATCACCCACGATCCCAACGGCCTGTTCCCCGGTCTGCTCCAGTTCAAGCCGGAGAACCGGCCGCCGGTCGTGCCGGTCTTCTTCATGTTCCGCCTGATGGTCGCCATCGGCCTGCTGCTGATCGCCATCGGCGCGATCGGCGCCTTCCTGTGGTGGCGCAAGCGCCTGTTCCATACCGGATGGTTCCTGAAGCCGCTCGGATATTGCTGGCCGCTCGGCTTCGTCGCCATCCTGGCGGGCTGGATGGTGACCGAGATCGGACGTCAGCCGTGGATCGCCTACGGCGTGCTGCGCACGGCGGATGCGACGTCGCCGGTATCGGCTTCGACCGTCGCGATTTCGCTGGCGCTGTTCGTGCTGGTTTACTGTGTCGTGTTCTCGATCGGGATTCTTTATATATCGAGGATGCTGCGCAAGGGCCCGGTGGTGGCGCCCGCGCCCGACCCCTTGCCCAACCGGCCTTTATCGGCAGGCCAGGTGACCCACGGAGACATCACATGAACGATCTCGCCATGAGCGGCCTTGCGTATACGCTACCCGTCGTGTGGGCGCTGATCATTGGCGCCGCGGTCGCGATGTATGTGGTGCTCGACGGATTCGACCTCGGGATCGGCATCCTGTTCCCCGCTTACAAGGAAGAGGCGGCGCGCGACCAGATCATGAATTCGGTCGCGCCTTTCTGGGACGGCAACGAAACCTGGCTGGTGCTGGGCGGGGTCGGCCTTTGGGTGGCTTTTCCCAAGGCGTACGCGGTCATCCTGCCGGCGGTATATCTGCCGGTAATCATCATGCTGCTGGCATTGATCTTCCGTGGTGTCGCATTCGAATTCCGCTGGGTCGCGAAACCGCGGCAGCGCAAATGGGATATCGCCTTCGCCGCCGGGTCGACTGTCGCTGCTTTCATGCAGGGCGTGATTCTCGGCAGCCTGCTGCAGGAAATCCATGTGGTGAACGGTCAGTTCGCGGGAACGGCGCTCGACTGGCTGACGCCATTCAGCATCATGTGCGGCTGTGCGCTGGTAACGGGCTATGCGCTGCTTGGCGCGACATGGATCATGATGAAAACCACTGGCGAAGTGGAGCATCGCGCGCGCAGGCTCGGCATGCCCTTGCTGTTTGGCCTGCTGCTCTTCATCGGCGTGGTCAGCATCTGGACGCCGCTGCACATCGAACGCATTTCCGAGCGCTGGTTCAGCGTTCCCAACTTCTACGCACTGTCGCAGGTGCCGCTGTTTACGCTGTTGCTGGCATGGCTGTGCTGGCGCGGCATCCGGCGCGGCAAGGACGTCATGCCGTTCGCATCGGCGGTAGGGCTGTTCCTGCTGGCGTTCGTCGGACTGGTGGTGTCCAATGCGCCCTATCTCGTGCCGCCTTCCATCACGCTCTGGGAGGCTGCGGCACACCCGTCCTCGCAAGTTTTCTTCCTGATCGGCGCGGTCATCCTGCTGCCGATGATCCTTGGCTAGACCGTATTCGTGTTCTGGCTATTCCGCGGCAAGATCGAACCGGGCCATGGTTACCACTGATGCCGGCCGCGCGCGATCAACCGTATGAACTGTATTACTGGCCCGGCATACAGGGGCGCGGCGAATTCGTGCGGCTTGCCCTCGAAGATGCGGGCGCCGTCTACGTCGACGTGGCGCGCGGGCCGCAGGCAAAAGGCATGGGCATGCAGGCCATGCAAGACTTCATCGAAGGCGACAGGACGCCTCATCCACCCTTCGCACCGCCCTTCCTGAAGGCCGGCGAGCTCGTCATCGGCCAGACCGCGAACATTCTGCAGTTTCTCGGACCGCGCCTTGGTCTGGTTCCGAAAGACGAGAATATTCGTGTCTGGGCCCATCAGCTTCAGTTGACCATCATGGATCTGCTGTCTGAAATCCACGACACCCACCATCCGATCTCGAGCCAGCTCTATTACCACGATCAGAAGCCCGAGGCGAAACGGCGCGCGGCCGACTTCATCAGCGTGCGGCTGCCCAAGTTCCTTGCGTATTTCGAAGGCATACTCGCCCATGCCCGTGGCGGGGAGCCGCACCTTGCCGGCAAAACCCATACCTATGTCGATCTGTCGATGTTCCAGATCATTGAAGGCCTGCGTTATGCATTTCCCCGTTCGATGAAAAAAGTCGAAGCAAGCCATCCTCTGCTGCTCGCTCTGCATGCGCGCGTCATGCAGCGGCCGCGGGTTGCCGTCTATCTGTCGTCGCCGCGCCGCGTGCCGTTCAACAAAGAAGGCATCTTCCGGCATTACGCCGAACTTGATATTCCGCAAGACGGCGTTGAATCGCCGGATCAGTCGCAGTCACCATGATTATTCGCATTACGCGATGTAGTGTTTTCAATGAAGCATGGAACATTTACAACATATTCGTAGGCGAGCCGCTTAAACCTTGATTCAGGGCAGCCAAAACACGGGCACAGGATTTGCTGCTTTGGGATCGGTGCTCGGTCATCGTGTGTTCGCACGACATGATCCGGAAACAAAGGCTCTTTACTCAGGGCAATACAATTCCGGCGTGCCTGTGCTGATCGTTGCGCGGCGCACGCGACGCGCGACGACATCAAGCAAACGGATGACGAAGAAGCGCCCGCGCGTGTTCTTCAACAGGAGCGGCCAGCAAATGATTCTCGTGGCCGCAGTCAGGGTACGCCGCGGGGCCGAAGCGGAATCGGCTCCGCGGTGTGTGTCGCTGTCGTTGGTGGTTGATTCCGCAAGTGTCCGGCGAGGACACGGCGCAACCGGTCGAGATTGACCGATGCTTCCTGAAAATGAACATTACTAGAAGGAGAATCAATATGGGATTCGATCAACAGGGTACGGTGGTGATATGCGTGTCTCCGGGCACGAATGGTAAATGGGATGTCTCGGAAAAGGGATTTGAAAAACCGCTCGCGTCGTTCGACGATAAGGAGGATGCCTATGCATATGCAAAAGACCTGACGAAGGCAAAGGAAGGTGCAACGACAGTGTTGATAGAGGATGAAGAAGGGTTCTCGGCGCTACCGCCTCAAGCCGATGGGAGCCAGTCTTTGAACGCAAACAGGGGGAATGGTCCTCATTGATTATCGGCTGAGTTCAAACTGAAATCACGCGGCTTGGGCTGAAATATCGAGCACCTCTCTGCGCAATGATTTTTATAGGTCGGGTCCGGTCGTAACAACCTGAAGCTGTCATGAAAATCTGCAGTCAGCGGAAAGAGCAAACAGGATGAAGGTGCAGGTTTTTACCAACATGCTTTTCGCTTGATCCAGGGTAAAGCCGGCCATGAACCATTTGCACAGTAGTCAGTCTATCAACGTAGCCAGTCTATCAACATACATTTGGAGGTAACTATGAATTTCATTATCTGGATCGTTGTCGGCGGTATTCTCGGTTGGCTTGCCAGCCTCGTCATGAGAACAGATGCGCAGCAAGGCATGCTGCTCAATGTAGTGGTTGGTATCATAGGCGCTCTGCTTGGCGGATGGCTGCTCGCACCGCTGTTTGGCACCGGCACCATCAATCAGAACGACTTTAGTATCTCGTCGCTGCTGGTCTCTTTCCTCGGCGCGGTAGCACTGCTGGCGATCGTCAACCTGGTTCGTCGCGGCACACCCCGTTAATACATCACAATAAACAGCTTCATCCGGTTCGATATCAGGCGCCGTAGCGCAGGACTCAGGATTCACGGGTTCTTCACTACGGCGCCTTCTTCATGTCCCGCC
>JAQGLQ010000544.1 GCA_028292785.1 Noviherbaspirillum sp.
TCGCCCATATCGGCGTCGAACTGTCCGACTCCCCGTACGTCGCCGTCAACATGCGCATCATGACCCGCATGGGCAAGGCTGTGTACGACGTGCTCGGCGCGGATGGCGATTTCGTGCCGTGCGTGCATAGTGTGGGCAAGCCGCTCCAGGAAGGCGAACAAGACGTCGCCTGGCCATGCAACGATACCAAGTACATCGTGCATTATCCTGAGACCCGCGAAATCTGGTCCTTCGGTTCCGGCTACGGCGGCAACGCACTGCTGGGCAAGAAATGCTTCGCGCTGCGCATCGCTTCCACCATGGGCCGCGACCAGGGCTGGCTGGCCGAACACATGCTGATCCTCGGCGTTGAATCGCCGGAAGGCAAAAAGCATTATGTCGCCGCCGCTTTCCCTTCGGCCTGCGGCAAGACCAACTTCGCCATGCTGATCCCGCCGACCTCGTTCAACGGCTGGAAGGTCACGACCATCGGCGACGACATCGCCTGGATCAAGCCGGGCGCCGACGGTCGCCTGTACGCTATAAATCCGGAAGCCGGCTATTTCGGCGTGGCGCCGGGCACCAATACCGCGACCAATCCGAACTGCATGGCATCGGTCAACGCCAACACCATCTTCACCAACGTCGCGCTGACCGACGATGGCGACGTCTGGTGGGAGGGCATGACCAAGGAAGCGCCGGCGCATCTGATCGACTGGCAGGGCCAGGACTGGACACCGCAGATCGCCAAGGAAACCGGCCGCAAGGCGGCCCATCCGAACGCACGTTTCACGGTTTCCGCCACGCAGAATCCGGTCATCGACGCCGCATGGGACGATCCCGCGGGCGTGCCGATTTCCGCTTTCATCTTCGGCGGCCGCCGTTCCACCACGGTGCCTCTGGTCACCGAAGCGCGCAACTGGGTCGAAGGCGTCTACATGGCCGCGACCATGGGTTCGGAGACCACGGCCGCCGCGGCCGGCCAGCAAGGCATCGTGCGTCGCGATCCGTTCGCGATGCTGCCTTTCGCCGGCTACAACATGAGCGACTACTTCCAGCACTGGCTTGAAATCGGCAAGAAGATCGCCGCGTCGCCGGCCGAGTTGCCGAGCATCTTCTGCGTGAACTGGTTCCGCACCGACGAGAACGGCAAGTTCGTCTGGCCCGGATTCGGCGACAACATGCGCGTCCTGAAGTGGATGCTCGACCGCATCGAGGGCAAGGCGGGCGGCGTGGAGAACGTGTTTGGCACGACGCCGCGTTACAGCGACCTGAAATGGGACGGCATCGAATTCACGCCGGAGCAATTCGACAAGATCACTTCCATCGACAAGGCCGCATGGGAAGCGGAACTGAAGCTGCATGCCGAATTGTTCGACAAGCTCCGGCACCACTTGCCGAAGGCGCTGGAGGAAACCAAGGCGCAGCTGGAGAAACGTCTGGTGGCGTAATGCCCGACAGCTCCTTCTCTTCCGCGTCTTGAGGGACCGGAAGAGGAGACCAAAAAAAACGCGGCAGGCCGACCTGACCGCGTTTTTGTTTTCTGCCGAGCAGCGTTACCTGGGCTCCAAGTGGAAAGAAAGCCGAGGCCTGTCCGAATCGTCTACAGGTTCATTTATCGAAGGACTCCATTCCCTCGGTGATGAAAGAAAGGTCCGGCAGGCTTTTAATGCCGTCATGATCAAGGCCCACGATCTTTCCGGCATAGTAGTTTGTGATCCTTTCCATGGCCGTATACCCGCCCTCCCGACCCTCAAAAAAGCATATGTCGACAAATGGGCTGTCTTTGGTGCCGGGTTCGGCGCCATATTGCTGCAAAAGATTGGCAATTTGTGTGTAGCCATTCAATTCGGCGTAATACATGGCGGTCAGGCCTTCTTTATCTTTCTTGTGGAGATCGATATGACGTGTGACATCCTTGAATAGTTCGATGGTCTGCTCCTTGACCTTGACTCCTCTTTGGGTGAGCAGCAACTCCACCGCCGCGTCATTATTGAGACGAACGGCATGATGCATGACAGTCCGGCCTTCATTATCCTGGAGGTTCGGATTCGCCCCTCGATAGATCAATAAACCCAATACAGCGATATCGGCACACGCGACCGCGCGGTGCGTCGCAGCGTAGCCCTTATCGTCCTGTACGTCGGGATCGGCCCCTTGATTGCATAGCAGGTTGAGCACGGAGACATCGGCATACCGGGCCGCATAGTGCAAAACAGTGTGTCCCTTCTTATCCTGCAGGGCGACATTCGCGCCGCCCTTCAGGAGCTGAGTGACCAATTTATGATTGTTCATGGACACGGCAAAGTACACTGGCGTGTATCCAATATTGTTGGGGATGTTAGGAGATGCCTTGCAGGCCAGAAGCAAGGTGACTTTTTCCATGTCCCCATCGCATACCGCATGGTGCATCGGCGTATTGCCATCGTCATCCTGCGCATCGGGGTTGGCCCCGCACGCAATCAGCACCTTCGTCAGGAATGGATCAGCCTTGCGCAGCGCCCATGCCAACGTTTCATGATCGATCACCGTGGATATGTTTTCAATAAGCTTGGCGGGCTTTTCGAGCCACGAGTGAGCTACTGCCCAAAGTTCGTTCAGCCTGATTGCATTTTTATTCTTTACGGCATCCAGCAGCGCGGACTGCAATTCCA
>JAQGLQ010000009.1 GCA_028292785.1 Noviherbaspirillum sp.
GAAAATCCAGAACGATTAGTTTTATTGCATCTTATTCAAAGGATGGCAATGCAAGAACAGTCCTTCGTCTTTAACGATATTCCGGTCCATTACCTCGAAGCTGGAAAAGGGCTTCCCATCCTCATGATCCATGGTTCGGGTCCGGGTGCATCGACGCTTGGCAACTGGCGTCTGGTGCTCGAGCCGCTGGCGCGCCACTATCACGTGCACGCCATGGACCTGATCGGATTCGGTAAATCCGGCCGCAAGCCGCGACCGCCCTACTTCGACTTTCCCATGTGGCTCGAACAATGCCGCGAAATGATTCGGCGCATGCCGGAGGGGCCCATCGGCGTGATCGGACATTCTCTGTCGGGCGCGCTGGCGCTGAAGCTGGCGGCGAGCGAACCGCGCATCGCCAAGGTGATGACGACCGCCACCATCGGCAGCCCGTTTCCGCTCAGCGAAGCATCGATGCGCACCTGGAGTTTTCCGCGTAACCGCGACGAACTGCGCGCGGCGGCGGAATGCCTGATCAGCGACGCGTCGCTGATCGACGAAGCCTATCTTTCAAACCGCGAGGCGGTGCTGTTCTCGGGCGATTACGAGCAGTACTTCACCCAGATGTTCGAAGGCGACCGCAGGCGCTACATCGACCAGGCGACGCTGAAGGCGGAGGAACTGGGAAAGATCACCTGCGACGTGCTGATGGTGCACGGACGCGACGACCGCGGCTTTCCCGCAGAGCCGCTGACCCTGACTCTTTCGCGCCTGATCCCGCATGCCGACGTGGTGCTGCTCGGCCGCTGCTCGCACTCGGTCGCCTTCGAGCACCCGCGCAAATTCGTTGCGCTGGCCGAGAGCTTTTTCCAATGACCCGCCGCGCGGGGAAGGAGACTTCCGAATGAATGCATCCAGGCCCGGCAAAGGCTATGTATTGAAGGGCAAGATCATCGATGGCACGCTGAACGCGCCGATCGACCGCGGCGCCGTGGCGACCGAGGGCGAACGCATCGTCTGGGTCGGCAACGCCGCCGCGCTGCCGCCGCAGTACGGCACGGATGCCTATCAGACCCTCGATCTGCCGGGGCGCAGCATCATGCCCGGCCTGATTGACGGCCATACCCACATCTCGTTCGGCGAAGCGCGCTCGGAAGAAGAGCTCGCGCTCTACACGCCGGTGGAGTTCCGCACGCTCAAGGCGATCTGGAATGCGAAGAAAGTGCTGCAGGCCGGCGTCACCAGCGCGTTCGATGCGGCCACCACGTACAACATCGCGCAGTCGGTGCGCGATGCGATCGACAGCGGAATGTTCGACGGCCCGCGTTTCGCGGTGTCGGGCAAGCAGCTGACCTCGCACCAGGGACTCGAAGATTCGTTTCCGAACGGCATGGAATTCCCGCCGGGGCAGGCTGGCGTGCTGGTCAAGACCCGCGATGATCTGATCGAACAGGTGCGCTATCAGGTCAAGGACAACGTCGATGCGATCAAGGTATCGGGCTCCAACGATTCGCTGATCACGCCCGACTCGCTGGACGGCTCGGCGTTTACGTATGAAGAGTTCAAGGTCATCGCCGACGAAGCGCACCGGCTCGGCAAGATCTGCACCGTGCATGCGCGTTCGCGCGACTCCATCATCAACGCTGCCAAGGCCGGCTTCGACATTCTCTTTCATGCTTCCTTCATTGACGACGAAGGCATCGAATGGTGCTTGAAGAACAAGTGCGTGATCGTTCCCACCCTGCCGCTGCTCGTCAATATCCTCGAAGCCAGCCAAGGCATGGCGGGCATGTCGATTGCTAGTGCATTTCGTGTCGAAACCGATGCGGCGTTCAAGAACCTGCCGCGCGCCTACCGCGCCGGCGTGCCGCTGATCCAGGGTTCGGAAAGCGGCTGGTCGCCGATTCCCTATGGCGAATGGCATGCGCGCGAGATGCAGATTTTCGTCGATCACTTCGGGCTCACGCCGCTCGAAGCGATCCATGCCGCCACGCTGGCGCCGACGCATATCCTCAAGCGTTTCGGCGCGCAGGTCGGCAAGCTCGAAGCAGGCCGCTACGCCGATATCCTGGTGGTCGACGGCGATCCGGTAGCCGACATCACGCTGCTGCAGAAGCCGAACCGCTTCGACTTCATTTTCAAGGGCGGCCAGCCGATCGACCGCACGCCGCCCGCGCCGCGCAAGCAGATGTACTACGAGCGTCACAAGATGTTCTTGAATGGAATTTTTCACTATGACCAGGAAGCCGGCAAAGGCACGCTGGTTCGCTAATCCGCTGAGGAAGGAATGGAGATGAGTGCGTATTCGAAGGATGAGCTTCGCGAAATGGTGCAGGCCGACCGCGTGCACCGCAAGATCTATGTCGACCCCGACGTGTTCCGGATCGAAATGGAAAAGATTTTCGGCAAGGTGTGGGTATATGTCGGCCATGACAGCCTGGTGCCCAATTTCGGGGATTATTACTGCACCACGATGGCCGGTCAGCCGGTGGTGCTGTCGCGCGATGACGACGGTTCGGTGCATGTGCTGTACAACCGCTGCGGCCACCGCGGCGCCAAGGTGCTGTCGAAGCAGCGCGGCAACGCCAAGGTGTTCTCCTGCATGTACCACGGCTGGGGCTTCCGGCCGAACGGCAAGCTGGCCGGCGTGCCGATGCGCGCGGAATTTCCGGAAGCGACGCTGCAGGAACCCCTGGCCGGCATGATGGCGCTGCCGCGCGTCGAGAGCTATCGCGGCTTCGTGTTCGCCTCGATGAACCCGGATGTCGGCCCCCTGCTCGACTTCCTGAACGAAGCCAGGGCCGGCATTGACGAACTGGTCGATCGCTCGCCGGAAGGCCAGATCGAATTTTCCGCCGGCTGCCACCGCTATCATTTCAAGGGCAACTGGAAACTGCAGATGGACAACATGGCCGACACCTATCATCCGGCGGCGGCGCATGCCTCCACCGTCGGAGCGGACGGGCGGCAGTTCCAGCGCCGCGCCGGCGAAAAGGGCGGCGCGGCGCTGTTCTTCGCGCCCAACGGCGAATCGGTCGTGTCCCAGCTCGGGGTGAGCGGCTACCGCAACGGCCACAGCTCGGAACAGTCGCTGTTCAAGGAAGAACAGTCGGGCGGCACCATGGATGAATATCGCATACTGATGGTGCAGGCCTATGGCGAAGAGCGCACCGCCGACATCCTGAAGAACCGGCGCCACAGCCTGACCCTGTTCCCCACGCTCGACATCCTGATCGCGCAGACCTCGGTGCGCGTGGTCAAGCCGATCTCGGTCGATCTCACCGAAGTCGAAATCTGGCCGGTGCGGCTGAAAGGCGCGCCGCCCGTCATCTCGAACGACCTGGTCAAGTACGTCAACATCACCCACTCGGCCTCGTCGTTCATCCAGACCGACGACCTCGAGGCATTCGAACGGATCCAGGAAGGCCTGAAGACGCAGGGCGCGGAATGGGTGCTGGTCGCGCGCGGCATGGGCACCGACATCGACCAGGGCAAGGGCGTGATGTTCGGCCCCCGTTCCAGCGAAGTAGGCCAGCGCGCCAAGCACTATGCATGGCGCGACCTGATGGGCGCCTGACACAAGATAAAGGAGACGACACAATGACTACCACACTCACCAGCCGCAAACCCGCGGCACGGGCGGCGCTGAACCTCGACCAGTTGCGCGAGTTCATCGAGAACGAGGCCGACCTGCTCGATGAGCAGCGCTACGACGACTGGTATGCGCAGTACGCCGATGACGGCGTGTACTGGGTGCCGGCGCTGCATGGCCAGGAAAGCTGGACCAACCATGTCTCGTTGTACTACGACGAGAAACACATGATGAAGACCCGCGTGCAACGCCTCAAGCATCCGATGCTGCACTGCCAGGAACCGGGCTCGCGCTGCGTGCGGGTGCTGTCGAATTTCAGGCTCGAATGGGCCGCGGACGACGGCAGCGAATACCGCGTGCGCTCCAAGTTCATCATGCTCGAAGACCGTGCCGGCGCCGACCGCCGCTTTTTCGGGGGGCGCTACGTGCACACCCTGAGGCGCGGGCTCGATGATCTGAAGATCGTCCTCAAGCGGGTCGAACTGACCAACTGCGATCAGAGTTTTCCATTGCTGACCCAGCCTTTCTGACGATCGAAAGGGTGGGTCAGCGTTCCATGTAACAACCACCAGGGAGTCGTACGATGAAAAGTCTGTCCTCAATCGCCCGCGTGCTGGCGTGCCTGCTTCTCGCATTCGCCGCAACGATGGCGCACGCCCAGAGCTATCCGACCAAGCAGGTGCGCCTGATCGTTCCCTATGCGCCGGGCGGCGCGCCCGATACGCTGGCGCGTCTGCTCAGCGTACGACTCTCCGAATCCCTGGGCCAGCAGTTCATCGTCGAAAACCGTCCGAGCGCGGGCGGCATCGTGGCGGCGGAAATCGTGGCGAGGTCGCCAGCCGACGGTCATGTGATCCTGCTCAGCGACATCCAGCAGCTTGCCATCAACCCGTACATGTTCACCAAGCTGCCGTACGACCCGGTCAAGGACTTCATCCCCGTCAGCCTCGCCGGAACGGTGCCGCTGTACATCGTGGCGCAGCCCTCGCTCAACTTGAACAGCCTGCAGGAATTGATCGCCCTTGCCAAGTCCAAACCCGGCATCCTGACCTACGGCTCCTCGGGCATCGGCAGCATCCACCATATCGCGATGGAAGCGTTCAAGGCGGCGGTGGGTGTCGACATCGTTCATGTACCGTACAAGGGCGCCGGCCAGTCGGTGCCCGCATTCGCCAGCGGCGACACCTCGCTGGTGATTTCCGCTTACCCGGCCGTGGAACCTTTCGTGCGACAGGGGAAGGCGAAGCTGATCGCGATCACTACTGCGCAACGCGCTTCGCAGTCACCGAATGTCGCGCCGGTGGCCGACGTGGTGCCGAACTTCGATTACAGCTCGGAGATGGGCTTCAGCGTGCCCAGCGGCACGCCAGCGGCGGTCGTCGCCACGCTTTCCAGCGAAATCGCCAAGGCCCTGAAAAACCCGGGCACGCTGCAGCGCCTGAACGCCATGGGCGCAATCGCGATCGGCAGCACGCCCCAGGACTATTCCGAAAATATCCGTCAGAATCTCGTCAAGTTCGAGAAGGCGGTGCGGCTGTCGGGAGTAAAGCCGGAATAAGCGGCTGAAACCGCAGGAAAGCGCCGCCGGGTCCGCATCGTTTTTTTCATCGCACAAGAAACAGGAGATCGTATGTCATCCAGTCGCCGCACCGCTCAAAACCCGCCGGGTGTCGCCAAGCCCCTCAAGCCGCATTATTCCAATTGCGTGCGCGTCGAGGCCGGGCCGCTGCTTTTTCTGTCGGGGCAGGTCAGCCTCGACGCCAATGGCGAACTGGTCGGCAAGGGCGATGTGCAGGCGCAGGCGCGGCAAGTCTTCGAGAACCTGCGCATACAGCTGGAGGCCAACCGGGCGACGATGGCCGACATCGTGAAAGTGACCGTGTTCGTAAAGGACATCAGCACCTTTCAAAGTCTTTCCGAACTGCGGCTAAGCTATTTTCCGAGCAACGGCCCGGCCAGCACCATCGTCGAAGTATCGAACCTGGCCTGGCCGGAATTCCTGATCGAAGTGGAAGCCGTCGCGGTCGTTCCATGACCGGAGCGGCTTTCGATTTACGGAGACAACGATGAGCGAGATACAAATATTCAGCCCGGCCTCCCTGGGTCAGCCGCGCGGTCAGTATTCCCAGATCACGCGCGTGAAAGCCAGCGAGTTCGCTTTCATTGCCGGTCAGCTGTCGGCCAACAAAGAGGGCGAAATCATCGGCGTGGACGATTTCGAAGCCCAATGCCGTCAGGTTTTTCTGAACATAGAGACCGCATTGAAATCCATGGAATGGGGATGGGGCAATGTCGTCCAGTTCACCACTTATCTCGTGCATTCGCAGGACATTCCGAAATTCATGAAATTCCGCCTGGCGAACTTTCCTGGTTTTTTCCCAAACAAGGTTTATCCGCCCAATACGCTGCTCATGGTCGACCGCCTGGTGGAAGAACCGTTCCTGGTGGAAGTCCAGGCAATTGCCGCCAAGTGATGCCGATTCAACCGAAGGCGCGTTGCCTCGCGCACCTTTGATGACAACGCCTCTTCGTGAAATCGCTTCCCGCCACGCCGTCGTCCACCGCCCGGGCAGCGCCCGACGCCACCGACCCAACTACCCCATAATATCGGGTAGGTGAGTCTGCAAAACAGACAGACCCGGGTGCACCGGCAACGGTGGTCCGGGCTGCTCCTGCATCTGCACCTCTTGTTATTAATCCAATAAATCACTGTTCGCCCTTATGACCGCGCATACCCTATCCGTGACCAAACTCGCCTGCAAACTTGCTCTGGCCGTTGGTGCATTGCTGCCGATGAGCTTGTTCGCGATGGAGGACGTTCCGTTCGTCACCACCCCGGACAATGTCACGTTGGAGATGCTGCGCATCGCCGATGTCGGCCCGGACGATCATGTCATCGACCTGGGCTCGGGCGACGGACGCATTGTGATCCTCGCCGCAAAACGTTTCGGTGCGCGTGGCTTGGGCGTGGAGATTGTGCCCGAGCTGGTTCAGCAAAGTATCGACAACGCGAAGCGCACGGGAGTCGAGGCCCGCACCGAATTCCGGACGCAGGATATCTTCAAGACCGACCTTGCTCCGGCTACCGTCGTGACTCTCTACTTGCTTCCCGACGTCAACCTGGCGCTGCGGCCGACTATCCTTTCACTCAAGCCCGGCACGCGGATCGTCTCCCACGATTGGGATATGGGGGACTGGAAACCGGAGCGCACGGTGGTTGTGCCGGCGCCGGAAAAGAAAATCGGACGGGACAAAATAAGCCGGGTACATCTATGGGTCGTGCCCGCAAACGTCGATGGCATTTGGTGCGGACTGGACCGGATGCGCGGAACCAGCTTACAGATTAACCAGACGTTCCAGCAGTTCGCGGCAACCATTGCGGGGGATGGATCAACCCGGCAGTTCAGCGGCCGGATTGAGGGCGCCGCCCTGAGCTCCACGGATGGCGCCGGGGTTGATATCAGCTTGGAGCTTCAGCGCGAGCATCTTCGGGTTACGCGCGCTGGCAGCCCATCGACGGCATTGCAACAGGCCGTGTTTGCAAAAAGCTCCGGCGGTCAGTGTCCTGATGTTCAAACGCTAGCTCGACAGAGCAAGCAATAAACCGGCAAGCGCGTCCCAGGCACCCTGAGACTGAAACGCATGAAAACTGTTTTATCTTGGTTAATCAGAATGAAAGCTTCAATGCCGAGTTGGAAAACACGCCTCGCCGCCACCGTTCTTGCATTGGGATGCGCGGCGGCGGCCTTGCCGGCCATGGCGCAGAACATCATCCGGCTATCCACTACCACCAGCACCGAGAACTCGGGCTTGCTGAAATTCCTGTTGCCCGCCTTTGAAGCCAGGACCAACAGTAAAGTCCATGTCATCTCGGTCGGGACCGGCAAGGCACTCGAACTGGCGAAGAATGGCGACGTCGACGTCACCCTGGTGCATGCGCGCGTATCGGAAGACAAGTTCGTGGCCGACGGCCACGGCGTCAACCGGCGGGATGTGATGTATAACGATTTCATCATCGTCGGCCCGGCCGGTGATCCTGCCGGCATCAAGGGCGGCAAGGACGTGATCGGAGCGATGAAAAAGATCGCCGGCAGCAAGGCCAGGTTCATTTCGCGCGGCGACAATTCCGGTACCGATCAGATGGAAAAGAAATACTGGAAGGAGGCAGGCACAAGGCCGCAAGGCAATGCTTACGTTTCGGCCGGACTCGGCATGGGTGAAGTCTTGGGCATGGCGGCCGAACTGCAGGGCTATACCCTGACTGACCGCGCAACCTACGGCGCCTATCGTGCCAAGACAGGCCTGGCGGTGATGGTCGAGGGCGACTCGAAGATGTTCAACCCATATGGCATCATCGCGGTCAATCCTGCCAAGTACAAGGACATCAACTACAAGGGCGCGATGCAGCTCATTGAATGGCTCACCTCCGATGACGGGCAGAAGATGATTGCCGGGTTCAAGGTGAATGGTCAGCAGCTCTTCTTCCCTTCCGCAAAGACCGGCAAGTGACGCTGGCTCGGCAACAGCCATGCCGAGCGCCTTGTCCGCGATCGATCGCGTACGCGAGATCCCGCTCTTTGTCGCAGGCGAGCGGCATGATCGTCATTTCCTCGTTTATTTCCGCATCCGGCACGTAACCGACCAAGTCACCGACAAAGCGGCACTTTTCCTGTTATATGCTCCTTTGCGCCAATTAAACAAAAAGTTCTCGATATAGGTTGCAATTCCGTATTTCATAGTATTATTCCGAAAATACGGAACAATCCATAAAAAGGATAATAATGGCGTTCACTCAGGTCAGCATGCATGAACTCGACCATCTTGCAAGCACGGCGGCCGATGTATTGGCCCAGGTACGTGACGCAATGATCGAGCCGCATCCCCGAAAAGTCGCTCCCACTTTCAGCAGTTCCGCGATAGCGGAACTGTGTGGCGTGGAAAAAACGCAGATCAAATACCTCACCCAGAAAAACAGCCTGCCATCGGGGAGAAAGATCGAGGGGTCGAAGGCCAAGGATTATTCCCTGGAAGAAGCGATCCAGTGGGTGAAAACCATAGGCAATCGCCCTGCCCGGCCCGCGGGCAAACCGGGAAAAGTCATCGCGGTCTGCAATTACAAGGGCGGCGTGGCGAAAACCAGCACGGCCGTGGCGATTGCGCAGGCCGTCACCTTGCGCGGGCTGAAAGTCCTGGTGATCGATTGCGACGGCCAGGGTACGGCAACGCAGCTGGTCGGGATCAGTCCGGAACAAGACGTCGAGATCGAGCAAACCATCATGCCGTATATCCACGGGGATGAAGCGGATCTGCGGTATGCGGTACAGCCGACCTATTGGCACAATCTTTCGGTGATCCCGGCGTCGAGCGGGCTGCTTGCCGCCGAGTTTGCGATCCCCGCGAAGGCCATGTCCCAGCGCGGTTTCCGATTCTGGGAAATGCTTGCCAACGGCATCGGTCCGCTGCGCGAGGAATTCGACCTGATCATCATCGATACCTCCCCTAGCCTCTCGCATCTGACGGTCAACGCCATGATCGCGGCCGATGGGCTGCTGATGCCCTGCCCTCCCGACGCGCTCGATTTTGCATCGAGTGTGCAGTTCTGGGGCATTTTTTCGGAATTGGTCGATGGCTTGCCGAATGCCAAGGAAAAGCGTTACGACTTCATTTCGATCATCTATACGAAAGTCCAGGCGAACGAGATATCGCGCCTCGTCAAAACCTGGATGAAGCAGGCGTACGGCGCCCACATCAACGGCATCGAGATCCCGGACAGTACGGCTGCCCGCACCGCGTCGGCGCAGCTCAAGACCATCTACGACCTGAGCAAGCCCGACGGCAGCGCGGAAGCCTATCGTCGCTACAAGGAACCGCTGGACCGTCTGGCCGATTACGTGGTGGATCAATTGGCCCTTTCCTGGAGCGCAGCATGAGCATCTACGACAAACTCGGCGCCAAGACCGCCGGCATCAAGGCGCGGACCGTCGACAAACCGGTCGAAAAGACGCCTCGGACAGCTCCCGGCATGTTCCTGAATACGACGCAGCGCATCGATGCGGCCGAGGCGCGGGTCGAGGAACTCGAGGCAAAGCTGAAAGAAGCCGATGCGCTGTCGATGACCCGCACGATCGCCTTGAGCGAGCTGCATGAGGCAGCGGGGCGCCGGCGGAGGCTGACCGATGCCGAGTATGCCGAACTGAAGGAAAACCTGCGCAACAACGAGCTGGTGCAGGCGATCACGGTAAGACCGCGGACGCAGGGGGGGTACGAAGTCATCTCCGGCAATAACCGGGTGGCGATTTATCGCGAACTGGGACGCACCGACATCCTCGCAGTGATTCAGTCCATGGATGACGAACAAGCGGATTTGGGCGGGTTCTATGCCAACCTGCTGCAGCCTTCGCTTCCCGATTTCGAGAAGTACCTCGGATTCAAGCGCAGGCAGGAGCACACCAACAAGAACCAGAAGGAACTCGCGCAGGAAGCCGGCATACCGGAACAAACCCTGTCCGACCTGTTCAGCTTCGACAAACTGCCGGCGGAAGCCAGGGCAATACTGCAGGAGAAACCGCATCTGCTTGGCAGCAGCGCGGCATTGAAGCTTGCCCTCGCCGCGGCGGCCGGGCGCAGCGGCGCGGTCATCGAAGCAATGCAACGCCTGGCCGCGGACCCGAAATTCACCCAGGCGCAAGCAGTGGCTTATGCGAACAGGCTTGAGGCACCGGCTTCAACGAAGGCCGGACCGATCGTCATCAAGGATGGCAAGAAAGCCTTTTGCAAAATCAACGCACGCCAGACCAAGGTGGTGCTGGATTTTCGCGATGAGGCGCTGGCCGACCAATGGCTGAAAAAACTGGAAGACTTTATGCGCGATGAATTGAAGGGACAGAAATAGTTTTGCCGACTGTTCTGGTCGACACAACGTCATGGAGAACACGATGAATTAAACAAACTGATTCGCGAGTCCCAAAAGACAAAAGCCTGAGCGGGAACTCAGGCTTTTGAACAATAGGAAGACCGCCTCAAATTTTGCTGACATCCGATTGGCGTCGGATTAGCGGGGACCTCACAGATCCTGCAGTCTATCAAAATTTGCGCGCCTGTCAAGCCTGGGGACTCTTTTTCTCAACGAAAAGGAGTTATATGTTCCAAGCTCAATTTATGGCGGGACAGGCAGTCGCTTGCGCCCGATTTTTACCGGCGCCACTGATCGCGGCGCGCGCTGCGGCATTCAATCCGACCAACTGCCTCGACCTCAATCAGACCGCACGCCGGGTATTGTATGGCGCCCTCACCTTTCTCAACCTGAGGTCTCCGCGCAAGGCGATCTTTCCGCGGCGCGAAACCTTGCGCGCCGAATCACTGTTGCAATCTGACCCGACACTGTATCGCGGTCTGAAAACGCTGGAGGAAAAGGGGTACATCACCCGCGACCAGAGCCGCAATGCCCGTACCGGGAAATTTTATCTGTCCCCGATCACTTTCACTGAAAAAGCCTTGGTCATGCTCGAACTGGATCAGGTTATTCACAAAATACCGTCTTCCAAGATGAGAGACGGCCATATAAAGAAGGAACTTACCAAAGACGAACAATCTTTACAGAATACAGCCGGCGAGCCGGATTCGGCCGAACCAAAAGCAATCGACCGGCGCTCGGGTTTGCCGATGGAATTATTGCCTCTGCTGGCGCTCGATGTGAGAAAAAGTGCGGTGTGCTGGCTGATGCAACAGGCCAGGCGGCATGGAAAACGGCTCGGCGATGTATTGCGAACGGTGCGGCATCGCGTCGACGGATTGCGGGGACGTGAGGTCGTGTCCTATCTCAAGGCCATGATCATGAAGAACCTGGATTATGCATGGATCGCGAAAACCCGAATCCGGGAGGAGCACGCGCATATGCGGGAAAGCCAGGCAAACCAACTGCTCGCCTCCCTCGATAGTCGCTACCATGGTTTCGAGGTGCGATCCCGAGACGGCACCGTGCAGGGCATATTCGACGCCTCCGAAGCAGGCCTGCACGTCATCAGGAGTGCGAACGGCTGCACCCCCGTGAATCTGCGCTTTGCGAGAGCTTATGCCGAGGGCGATGTGCTATTGCAGCCAAAGCGACATGCTTCGCCAGGAGATGGTGACTGGATTTGACGGTGATGGCGCGCGGCGGCAGCGCATGTCGAACCTGATAGAAAGTGCTGGACGAGGAGCGCGGTCAATAGATCGGAGAAGCCGTCGGACATTCCATTTCTTTAGCGTCGGCGCTGCTGCTGAAGGTATCGCTCCGGAGTTCGGATTCTTGTGAAATCAAGGACTTGCCATCTCACGGTTTGCGTCAGTCAAAAGACCTGTTCGCAGCGGCTCGCGTCAGAAATACGCCTATCGCTAAGATGTACAACCAATCCGGACATCGGATTTCTTTAAAATCAATCACTTAGAGATTGCGTTATTTACGAGCTGATCGCCGACCCCGGTACTTGTCCCGATTATCTCCAGGAACGCCAGGCGCCAGTTACGGACCACGGACCGCGACAACCGCTGTAAGTCTCTGAAACCATAGGAATTTTGTATGCCACTTTCAATCAGCCCTCCGATTGCACCCGGCTTCCGCGGCCAATGATAACTATCGCTGTTCAAAGCCTGTCCCGATCCACGCGGAACGCCACTGGTAGAATCCGAGCCTGACCTCTGCTTCCCGAAGCCATTACATGCCCACTCCCCTGTTGTCACGCCTTCGTGCTTTCTGGTCCAAGCCCATCTTCCGCCGTCCGGTCATCGGAATGGGAATCGCGGTACTACTCTATGGGTTTGCAGGTTATATCGTGCTCCCCATCGTGCTGAAGTACCAGCTATCGAAGATCGTCGAGGAAAAGTTTCAGCGTACGCTCTCGATCGGCAAGGTGTCGGCCAACCCGTTCGCGCTTACCGTGACGATGCGCGACTTCAAGATCATGGAGCCGAAGGGTGACGTGATATTCGCCGCATTCGATACGTTGCGGCTCAACCTGTCCACCGAATCGCTGTTGCGGCTCGCGCCCGTGGTGCAGGAAGTGCGACTGACCAAGCCGTATGTGCATATCGAGCGCACCGGCACCTATTCCTACAATATCGACGACATCGTCGATGCGATCGCCAGCCGACCGCCATCCGACAAGTCGGCACGGTACTCGATCAATAATATCCAGGTGGATGAGGGGCGCATCGAGTTTCAGGACCGGCCGGGCGGGGCGTTGCATGTCGTCGCCGGCCTCAAACTGGGAGTGCCATTCATCTCGTCGCTGCCCTCCGATGTCACCGTCTTCGTCGAGCCGCTGCTGAGGGCCCAGGTCAACGGGACGCCGGTCCAACTCCGCGGCAAGGCGCGCCCTTTCGCCGATCCCAAGGAAGCCGTCGTGGAGTTCAATTTCGACGGCATGGACCTCACTTCCTATCTGGCTTATCTGCCATTGCAGCCCGGTTTCAAGGTGCGCGATGCCCGGCTCGACCTGCATTTGACTGCCAGCTTTCAGCACTTCAAGGAGACGCCGCCCGCGCTGACCATCAACGGCAGTGTCGGACTCACATCGCTGATACTGTCGGGCCCCGATGGCAGGCCGGTGCTGCATGTGCCCGAATTGGACGTAACGCTGCGCGA
>JAQGLQ010000018.1 GCA_028292785.1 Noviherbaspirillum sp.
CAATACGGTGTTCGGTTCCGGCTACGGCATCCTGGTGGGCAGCGGCGACTTCTATTACTCCCGACGTCCGGTCGAGAATACCCATGTCACCAACAACATCGTCTACGACAATATGGTGGGCGTCGCCGAACGCGGACTGCATGGCACGAACAATACCTACACCACTAACCTGGTGTATCAAAACAGTTATGCCGACTGGAGCATGGACAGCCGCCACAGCGACACCATCGCCGCCGACCCGCAGTTCATCAGCTACAGTCGCGACGGCGGCGGCGATTACCGCCTCAGGAGCAACTCGCCCGCCATTGGAACAGGATCCCCCGCGTATGCGCCCGTGGACGACTTGAGCGGCATGAGGCGCGCGGCGGGAATCGATCTCGGCGCATACACGTATCGATAGCTTGCAAGGGACAGGAATCGCGTTACCGTCAACCGGGCATACTTCAGTCGGACAATCACTCCCGGAACGCGCTCACGATCATCGTCACATTAAGCGCGATGATGATCAGCGCCACCAGCCATGCAAGTCGGGTAAGCCAGACCGGGCTGACGAATTTTCCCATCTTCGTCCGGTCGCTGGTGTACCGGACCAGTGGTATGACGGCGAACGGCAGTTGCAGGCTCAACACTACCTGGCTGAAGATCAGCAGCTTGGCGATTCCGCTCTCGCCGTATGCGGCAGTGACGAACAACGCGGGCACGATCGCCAGCATGCGGGTAAGCAGCCGACGCGCCCACACCGGCAGCCTCAGCTGCAGATAGCCTTCCATGATGATCTGGCCCGCGAGCGTGGCAGTCAGCGTCGAACTCTGGCCGGAGGCAAGCAGGGCCAGGCCGAACAGCAGACTGGCGATGCCGGTGCCCATCAGCGGCGTCAGGAGATGGTAGGCCTGCTGGATCTCGACCACTTCGCGATGGCCGTTCTGATGGAAAACCGCGGCAGCCGTGATCACGATCGCCGCGTTCACCATGAACGCAATGACCAGCGCGGTGACGACATCGATGGTTGCATAGCGCAGCGCATTGCTCTTGCCGGCATCGGTCAGATCGAAACGCCGGGTCTGCACGGTAGCCGAGTGCAGATACAGATTGTGCGGCATGACAGTGGCGCCGATGATGCCGATGGCAAAATACAGGGCTTTCGGGTCGGTGATTGCCTGATGGCTTGGAATCAGGCCCGCCGCGACCTGCGCCCATTGCGGCTGCGCCAGAGCGAGATTGATCAGGAAACAGGCGACGACGACGGCGAGCAGCGCAATGACCACCGCTTCCAGATAGCGAAAGCCGCGCTGCTGCAACCAGAGCACTACCAGCACATCGAGTATGGTGAGGGACACGCCCCAAACCAGAGGGATGCCGAACAACAGATTGAGCGCAATCGCGGTGCCGATCACCTCTGCCAGATCGGTGGCGCATATCGCGATTTCGCACAGCAGCCACTGCGCGAGACAAGACGGGCGCGACGAGGTGAAGCGACATGCCTGCGCCAGATCGAGGCCGGTCACGATGCCCAGGCGCGCCGCCAGCGTCTGCAGCACCATCGCCATGAGGTTCGACAGCATGACGATCCATAGCAGCGAATAGCCGAACGCCGAACCGGCCGCCAGGCCGGTCGCCCAGTTGCCCGGGTCCATATAACCTACGGCAACCAGGTAGCCCGGGCCGAGGAAGCCGAGCAAGCGCCGGAACCAGTGTCCGTGCTGCCGGACGCTGATGCTGCGGCGATAACCATCGGGTTCGGGCTGCGCGCCGGGCGGCCCCCATATGTTTTGCGCGTCGGTTATTGTCGGTGGCGGCATGCACGTGCTTTCGGTCGGCCCCTTCCGCGCTGCGAAGGGAAGGGGCTTCTTTATGACACAGTATTACGGGGGCATCGCTTGCCGCAGTCGTCAGAAGAAACCGCGGATGCGCCCCGTGGTGAATGCCCGTCGATGCGCGGCAACCGGACTGGCTTGCCACGCACCGGGTATTTCGCAGCGGCCGTGACGCCGCGCGAATTACTATCCCTCCGATACCGTCAGGATTTGCCCTTGGTCGTCTTGCCTTTCGGCGCCGGTGACGGGCCTCCTTCACCATCGACCGAACCGAGTTCGGCACCGGTCTTTGGATCGGCGTCGGGAGCGGATGCGGTACGCATCGCATTCTGCTGCACGGCGGCCAGCTCGTCGGGCTTCAGCTGTACGCTGCCGTCACCGGCGCCGCCATCAACCGCGGAGTACTCTTTGGGGTCGGAGATGAACTCCCATTTCTCTCCCTGGTTCCATGAACCGCGCATGTCGGCTTCGCCTTGCGACAGGTTGAAGTAAACATTGGAGAAGCGTGTGTCGGGGGGAAGTTTTCCTGGCGGGAAATTCGGCTCGATCGAATACAGCGCCTTCTCGAAGGACTTCTGATGCGCGACTTCACGGGTCATCAGGAAGCCGAGCGCTTCCTTCACTCCCGGATCGTCGGTGAGGGCGATCAGGCGTTCATACACGATTTTCGCACGTGCTTCGGCAGCGATGTTCGAGCGCAGGTCGGCTGTTGGCTCGCCAATGGTATCGATATAGGCGGCTGTCCAGGGAACGCCGGCCGAATTGACCAACGGAGGTCCACCGCCATACAGCACCTGAGTTACATGGCTGTCATTGCCCGCGCCGGTAATCGAACGATACATATCCGCTTCTTTTTCCGCGGCTTCAGCCAGTTTGCCTTTTGCGCCCTTGTTCAACATGGCGACGATGGTGCCGATCACTTCGAGATGACTGAGTTCTTCGGTTGCGATGTCGAGCAACATGTCCTTGCGGCCCGGATCATCCTCACCGATAGCTTGTGTGAAATACCGGCATGCCGCCGCGAGTTCTCCCTGCGGCCCGCCGAACTGCTCCAGCAGAAGATTGGCAAGACCGGGGTTGCTTTCACTAACGCGAACGGTGTATTGCAAACGCTTGTTGTGAGCGAACATAAATCACCTTTCTTGGTGGCGCGTCCTGCGCAATAAGGCAGGGATCAACGCGTGTTGTAGGACAACGCATCAATGCAAGTCGCATACCAGCCGGATACATCTACGAGAAACCACGGGAAACATCGAAAGGCATGTAGAAAACGCGGATGGTCCGCGCATTTTTTACAAGAGGAAGGTAAAAGATTGGCAACCGATGAGAATAAAGCGAAGTTCGCTGCTGTTCGCCGCGATAGGCATACTTT
>JAQGLQ010000042.1 GCA_028292785.1 Noviherbaspirillum sp.
TTTGCGCAGCAAGGCCTGACCGGTAGCTTCTCGGGCAAGCATCTGATGCCGCTTCAGCGGCAGCAGGGCAAGCCGGGCGGCATGATCGACGTCGCCGGAAAACTCGACGGGTTCGATCTGAAGAAGATCGATGCCTATCTCCCCCTCGCCACTCCCCCGGCGTTGCGCACCTGGCTTACCGGCGCGCTGCTGGGAGGCACGGCGAACGATGTGAAGATCAAGCTGAAGGGCGACCTCGCGCAATTCCCCTTCCATGCCAAGGCAGGCGAAAAGCCCCAGGGCGAATTCAGCATCGCCGGCAAGATCGACAAGGGAAAACTGGACTACCTTCCCGGCAAATTCAGCAAGGATGGCAAGCTGCCATTCTGGCCTCTGATCGAGGACATCAAGGGCAGCATCGTGTTCGATCGTGCCCGCATGGAGATCAAGGCCGACAGCGCGAAAACGCACGCCGCGTCGCTTTCGAACGTCAAGGTGGTTCTTCCGGATCTGATCACGCATGACAAGCAGCTTTTGATCGAGGGCGACGCCGAGGGCACGCTGCAGGACATGCTGGCGTATGTCATCGATAGCCCGGTGACGGAATGGATCGCGCATTTCACGGACGAGACCAAAGCCAGCGGCAATGCGAAGCTCGGATTGAAGCTGCTTTTGCCGCTCGAGCATATGACGGATGCTCGGGTGCAAGGCACCTTGCAGTTCATGAACAACAATATAGCGTTGATGAATACCTTGCCGCCTCTGCTGGCGGCCAGCGGCAAGCTCGAATTCAATGAAAAGGGCTTCAACCTTTCCGGCGTCAAGGCACATTTCCTCGATGGTCCGGTCACCGTCAGCGGCGGCACGCAGCGCGACGGCACCATCCTGGTCAAGGCGGACGGCAGCCTGTCCGCCGACGGAGTGCGCAGGATGTATTCCTCTTCATCGACCCGGCAATTGCTGGACCGCGTAACCGGAGCGGCGAGATTCGGCGCCACCATCCGGGTGAAAAACAAGCAGCCCGAAATCGTGGTCGAGTCCAGCCTGCAGGGACTGGGCCTCGATTTTCCGGCGCCCCTGGGCAAGGCGGGAAGCGAAAGCCTGCCCCTGAAATTCGAACTGACAAGCCTACCATCCAACGACGCATCCGTGCTTCGCGATGAAATAAGGCTGTCGCTGGGATCGGCCATCGCCGCCCGTTATGAACGTCGGAAGCCGGCGGAAAAGATGGCGGAATGGCGGGTTTTGAACGGCGGCATCGGCGTCAACGTGCCGGCGCCGCAACCCGACAGCGGCCTGGTCGCGAACGTCAACCTGAAGTCGCTCGATATCGACGCCTGGCGCAATGCTTTCGCATCGGGAGGTTCGGCCCCGACCGAACGGGGCAGGCAGCCGGACGCATTGGGCATTGCGCAATACATCGAGCCCGAGGCGATTGCGGCGCGTGCGACCGAACTGATCGTCATGGGCAAGAAACTCGACAACGTGGTGGTCGGCGCATCGCATCAGAAAGGCGTATGGCAGGCCAACATAGACTCGGAGCAGGCTTCCGGCTATGTCACCTGGAACGAATCCCCGTCAGGTGCCGGCCTGGGGCGGGTGACCGCGCGGCTTGCATCGCTGATCATTCCGAAATCGGCCGCCACCGAAGTCAGCGAATTATTGGAAGGCAAAAATAGCGCGACCCAGATGCCCGGCCTGGACATCGTCGCTGAAAATTTCCAGCTGCTTGGCAAGCACTTCGGCCACCTCGAACTCGCGGCGAACAATATCCGCGGCGGCGCCGGCAGCGAATGGCGCATCAGCAAACTGTCGATCACCAATCCCGACGCCCAATTCATGGCGACCGGTTCCTGGAGTCCCAGAGGCGGCGATAATCATTCGGGCCTCAACTATCGGCTCGATATCGCCGATGCCGGCAGACTGCTCGAACGTTTCGGCTTCGAGCATGTGCTGCGCGGCGGCAAAGGCAAGATGGAGGGCGACGTGAGCTGGAAAGGACTGCCGTTCTCCATCGACATCCCCAGCCTGTCCGGGCATGTTCAGCTCGATATGGCGGCGGGACAGTTTCTGAAGGTCGAGCCTGGCGCAGCCAAGCTGCTCGGCGTGCTGAGCCTGCAATCGCTGCCGCGCAGGCTTGTGCTTGATTTCCGCGACGTGTTCAGCGAGGGCTTCGCCTTCGACGGCGTGTCTGCCAAGGCGACCATCTCGAATGGCATTGCCACCACCGATAATTTCAAGATGCGGGGTTCCGCGGCCACGGTGCTGATCGACGGAACCGCCGACATTGGCAAGGAGTCGCAAAATCTGCGCGTGGTCGTGATTCCCGAAATTAACGTCGGTGCGGCCTCGGTCGTATATGGGCTCGCGGTCAATCCGGTGATCGGCGTCGGTACCTTTCTTGCCCAGTTGTTCCTGCGCGAGCCATTGATGAGGGCCTTTACCTTCGAATATGAAGTCAGCGGTCCGTGGACGGACCCGGTGGTCACCAAGCTGCTGCGAAAATCGGCCGTGCCGGCCGGCGAGAATGGCCGGGCTTCCGGGAATAATGGGTAACGCGAATCGACAGGAAGGCGCTATGGGCATGAACGCAAAACACGCAAGAATCGCTGCTATCCAGATGGTTTCGACGCCGCACGTGGAAGAAAATCTTGCAGCCGCGCGCCGCCTGATCGCGGATGCCGCGCGGCAGGGAGCGCAACTGGTGCTGCTGCCGGAATACTGGCCGATACTCGGCATGCACGAGTCGGACAAGGTTGCGCATGCCGAGCGCTTCGGGGCGGGCGATGCTCCGATTCAAGCCTTCATGGCGGAAGCCGCGCGCGAACACGGGATCTGGCTGATCGGCGGTACCCTGCCAATGGTGGCGCCGGAAGCCGGAAAAGTATTGAACACCACGATGGTGTATGACCCGGCCGGCAATCATGTGGGGCGCTACGACAAGATTCATCTGTTCAGCTTCACGAAGGGAGAGGAGTCCTACGACGAGGCGCGCACCATCGCTCATGGCTCGCAGATCGCGACCTTCGATGCGCCGTTCGGCAAGGTCGGTCTGTCCGTTTGCTACGACCTGCGCTTTCCCGAGCTTTACCGCGCGATGGGCGAGTGCGCCCTGATCGTGATGCCGGCCGCGTTCACTTATACGACAGGCAGGGCGCACTGGGAAATCCTGCTGCGCGCCCGCGCTATCGAAAACCAGTGTTATCTGCTCGCGGCCGCGCAGGGCGGGCTCCATCCGAACGGCCGCCGCACCTGGGGGCACAGCATGCTGGTCGATCCCTGGGGCGAAGTGAAAGCCGTGCTGGCGGAGGGCGAGGGTGTCGTGATCGGCGATATGCAGATCGAGCACCTGCAGCGCATACGGGAAAGCTTGCCGGCTCTCAGGCACAGGCGCTTGTGACCACGCCGGTGCCGCCGTCGCCCGATATCGGTGCCGGCCATTGCCGCGGCTGCATATGTTCTACAATGAGACAATCCATTGCCACCCATCGATGATTCGCGCTGATGTGTCGCGAACGACAACACCATGAACCTATTTGAACCGAATCTCCAGACTCTGGCCGCTGCGCGTGAAGTTCTGCTTACTCCTTTCGGGCTCGACGAATCGAAACTGATCAATGCGCTGGGAGAGATATTCACGCACCGCGTCGATTATGCCGATTTGTATTTCCAGTTCACCAAGAACGAGGGCTGGAGCCTTGAAGAAGGAATCGTCAAGACCGGCAGTTTCGCGATCGGCCAGGGCGTCGGCGTGCGGGCCGTATCGGGCGACAAGACAGCGTTTTCCTATTCCGATGAAATTTCCGAGCGCGCCTTGCTCGAAGCAGCGGCGGCCACGCGCACCATTGCGCGCCAGGGCGCCGGCAGGATCAAGGTTGCTTCCTCGATACATCCCGTTGGCGGCCGTGCCCTGTATCTGCCGAACGATCCGCTCGCATCGCTGGACGCCACCGAGAAAGTAAAACTGCTGGAAAAAGTTGAGCGCATCGCGCGCGCAAAGGATCCGCGCGTGGTGCAGGTGATGGCGGGTCTCGCCGGCGAATACGATGTGGTGCTGGTAGTACGCAGCGATGGCGTGCTCGCGGCCGATATCCGGCCTTTGGTCCGCCTCTCGCTCACCGTGATCGCCGAACAGAATGGACGGCGCGAAGTCGGCAGTGGCGGTGGCGGCGGACGCTTCAGCTATGCCTATTTCACCGACGAGATCCTCGAGGAATATGCGCGCAAGGCGGTTGATTCGGCGCTGGTCAATCTCGATGCGCGTCCCGCGCCCGCCGGCCCGACCACGGTGGTGCTCGGCCCCGGATGGCCCGGAGTCCTGTTGCACGAAGCGATAGGCCACGGGCTCGAAGGCGACTTCAACCGAAAGGGATCGAGCGCTTTCTCGGGCCGCATCGGCGAACGCGTAGCGGCCAGGGGAGTGACCGTGGTTGACGATGGCACGATCGCCGACCGCCGGGGTTCGCTCAACATCGACGACGAAGGCAATCCGACGCAATGCACGACCCTGATCGAAGATGGCATTCTTAAAGGCTATATCCAGGACACGATGAATGCGCGCCTGATGAACATGCCCGTCACCGGCAATGCGCGGCGCGAGTCGTTCGCGCATCTGCCCATGCCGCGCATGACCAATACCTACATGCTTGGCGGCGACAAGGATCCCCAGGAGATCATCGCATCGGTGAAACGCGGTTTGTACGCGGTGAATTTCGGCGGCGGTCAGGTCGACATCACCAACGGCAAATTCGTGTTTTCAGCGAGCGAAGCCTATATGATCGAGGACGGCGTCGTGACCTATCCGGTCAAGGGTGCGACGCTGATCGGCAATGGCCCGGACATCCTCAACCACGTATCCATGATCGGCAACGACATGCGCCTCGACAGCGGCGTCGGCGTTTGCGGCAAGGAGGGACAGAGCGTGCCTGTGGGCGTCGGTCAGCCGACCTTGCGCATCGACGGCATGACGGTGGGCGGTACGGCCTGAATCAAAGCAATGGACAATGCCGGTTTTATGGTCATATCGGCATCATTCAGAGCGAAAGAACGGAATCGGACACTCGCAAAGCTTGCTAAATGGCTTGAATTGCTGCACCATTAATTCAAATTTGATTGAACGGCTTCAGACATGACCTTCGCGCGCTTCCACTTTTATTTTTACTTTAGCTATTCCAGCCCAGGGCGGTGGAGCAGCGGCAGGTTCATATAAAAGCAGCACGACGAAAGAGCCAACCGAAATTCCGAAAAACCGCCAGAGATGGCGGTTTTTTCATTTATGCATTTTGAAAATACCGAGCTTTAAATTTATTGAATGGAGATTGATATGCCGCGCACCGATGACCTTCGTATCCGTGAATTGAAAGAACTCTTGCCGCCCTCGCATCTGATCCGCGAATTCGCCTGCTCGGACAAGGCGGCCGAAACGGCGGCGAATGCCCGGACCGCTCTGCATCGCATCCTGCACGGCCAGGACGATCGCCTGATGGTCGTCATCGGTCCATGTTCCATACATGACACGAAAGCTGCGATGGAGTATGCGAACCGCCTGGTCAAGGAACGCGCGCGTTTTGCAGGAGAACTCGAAATCATCATGCGCGTGTATTTCGAGAAGCCGCGCACTACTGTCGGCTGGAAAGGCCTGATCAACGATCCCTATCTGGACAACAGTTTCCGTATCAACGATGGCTTGCGCACCGCGCGCGAACTGCTGCTCAACATCAATGAACTCGGGCTGCCTGCCGGCACCGAATTCCTGGATGTGATCAGTCCGCAGTACATCGCCGACCTGATCAGCTGGGGCGCAATTGGCGCGCGCACCACTGAATCCCAAGTGCACCGTGAACTTGCTTCGGGACTGTCCTGTCCTGTCGGATTCAAGAATGGCACCGACGGCAATGTGAAGATCGCGATCGATGCGATCAAGGCGGCATCGCAGCCGCACCACTTCCTGTCCGTCACCAAGGGTGGGCATTCGGCCATCGTTTCCACCAACGGCAACGAGGACTGCCACATCATCCTGCGCGGCGGCAAGGCACCCAATTACGACGCCGCGAGCGTGGATGCCGCGTGCAAGGACATCGCCAATAGCGGTCTTGCCTCGCGCCTGATGATCGATGCCTCGCATGCGAACAGTTCGAAGAAACCCGAGAACCAGGTGCCGGTATGCGCTGACATCGGCCGGCAGGTTGCGGCGGGCGATACCCGCATCGTCGGCGTGATGGTTGAATCCCATCTGGTGAGCGGCCGTCAGGATCTGGTGCCAGGGAAAGAGCTGACCTACGGCCAGTCGGTTACAGACGGCTGCATTGACTGGGAATCGAGCGTAAAAGTGCTGGAAGGATTGGCCGAGGCGGTGAAGCAGCGCCGCCTGCAGGACCAGGGGGATTGTATCGACCGCGATCGCTACGGAGGGGCGTTTTAAAGCGCTTGGTAAGCGTCA
>JAQGLQ010000043.1 GCA_028292785.1 Noviherbaspirillum sp.
ACGCGACGTGATACTGGTGTGGGCGATCGAGAGCACCGATCACGACCGCCAGATCCTCAGCGAGGATGACAGGATGTACGCGACCCGGAGCGCCGCCGAACTGGCGCAATGGGATGCCGCCGATAAAAAGGGAGCGGTAACGCCCGAACTATTCCTGCAGAAACGTGCCGAACAAATCCTGAGAAAAATTGCCGAGCGCACTCCCGCGTTTTCCCGTGTCGTCGCAAAAAGCGCCTGGCCGCGCAGGCTGGGCATCGTCCTGCCTTTGCTCGCTTTTCTGTCGGGCGCTCTGGTCGACCGCATTGCCGATCCGCACAGGGTGGATCTGCTGTCAGCCCCGCTGCTGCTGATCATTGGGTGGAACCTGCTGGTGTACCTCGGCATGCTGACAGCGTTCGTGCGTCGCGCTGCCGAGCCCCGCCGGCCGCGCTCCAGTCTCGCGGAGCGCATGGCGATCGGCAAGATTTCCGTGCCGCGCAAGATGCCGCGGGTTTTCACAGCTGCGCTGGCCAGGTTCAGCGAAGAATGGCTGACGCTGAGCGCTCCCCTTGCCGCGGCTCGCATGAAACGCATCGTCCATCTGAGCGCCGCCTGTTTTGCCGTCGGCGCTATCGTGTCCCTGTACGCGCGCGGCGTCCTGTCACAGTACCAGGCCGGCTGGGAAAGCACGTTCCTGAATGCGCAGCAGGTGCATTTGCTGCTGTCCGTGCTGTTCGCGCCGGCGATTGCCGTGTTTCAGCTGCAGGGGTTCTCGATTGCCGATGTGAACGCCCTGCGCTTCGGCCAACCGGTTTCGCCGGCCGGCGGCGCGCGTTGGGTGCACCTGTATGCCGGCACCCTGTTCCTGCTGGTCATCCTGCCGCGTCTGGTGTTCGCGCTCGCCGCGAGATGGAAAGAACGCACGCTGGCTACCCGCTTTCCGCTCGATCTCGGCCAGCCGTATTTCCGCAAGCTCGCCGCCGGCATCGGATCGACCGCACCGTCCGTGCTGCGCGTGTTTCCCTATAGCTTTACCGTCGATGAGACCAGGGACAAGAATCTGAACACGGTGGCCCGCGCGCTGCTCGGCGACCAGGCCCGCGTGATGCTGCGCCCATCCACGGCCTATGGAGAAGAGCCGCCGGCCGCCCAGGATGCGTTGCCGGACAATCCGGAAGTGGGTCTTACCGTCGCCTTGTTCAACATGAGCGCGACACCGGAAAAGGAAAATCACGGCGCCTTCCTCGATCATCTTGCGCGCGGCTCGGGCAGCGTCTCGGTGCTGATCGATGAATCCGCTTACCTCGAACGCGTCGGAACTCAGGCTGGCGGCGACGCGAGAATGCGCGAACGCATCGAGCTGTGGCGGCGATTCTGCGAGCTGCACCAGGTCCCGGCCGTCATCGTCAATCTGCTCGACCCCGCCATCAGCGCCGACGACGTCGAACGCAAGCTGGCTTCTTCGGTGCGCGCGCGATGAACGATACTCCCGAAGAAATCCAGTTCGCGCTGATCTCGCATACCAATGCGGGCAAGACCACGCTCGCCAGAACCTTGACCGGCGTGGACGTGGGCGAAGTGCGCGACGCGCCGCATGTCACGGCCCTGTCCGAATCGCATGTGCTGTTCTCGACCCCATCCGGGGATGTCCTGAAACTGTGGGATACCCCCGGCTTCGGCGACTCGGTGCGCCTGTTCAAGCGGCTCAGCATGTCCGGCAACCCGATCGGCTGGTTTCTGCGCGAAGTGATCGACCGTTTCCGCGACCGCCCGTTCTGGCTGAGCCAGCAGGCGCTCCGGACCGCGCGCGATGCGGCCGACGTCGTGCTGTACCTGGTCAACTCGTCGGAAGATCCGAGGGATGCCGGCTACCTCGCATCCGAAATGCAGATACTGCAATGGCTGCGCAAGCCGGTGGTGGTGCTGCTCAACAGATGGGGCCGCCGCGGCCGTTCATCGAAGAACAGGCCGAGCAGGCGCGCTGGAAGGAGGCGCTTGCGGTGTATGGGGTCGTGCAGAAGGTGATCGCGCTCGATGCATTCGCCAGATGCTGGGTGCATGAACGCGTCTTCTACGAAGCGGTCGGCGAGCTGATTTCCGCTCCCAAGAAAGACGCCTATGCCCGCTTGTTCAAGGCCTGGGAACAAGAGAACGAAGTGCGCTTCCATGCGGCGATGAAGCTGACGGCGCAGCAGATCGCCAGCGCGGCGCGCGACAGCGAAGCCGTTGAGGCCGCTGACGGCGCCGGGCTCGGCACGGTGCTCGATGCCATCGGCCTCGGCAAGCAGCGCGACCGCAAGCGCCATGACAAGGCGATGAAGGCGCTCATGGGTCGCCTCAATGAAGGCATCGCCGACACCACCGCCGCACTGCTCAAGCTGCACCGCCTCGATGCGGGCGCCGCGGCGCGCATCAACGAACGCGTGCACAAGGGATTCGTGGTCCGCGCGCCGGTCGACACCAGACAGGCCGGCCTGCTCGGTGCCATCGTCTCGGGAGCCGCCACCGGACTCTCCGCGGATCTGATGGCCGGCGGCCTTACCTTGGGCGCCGGCGCACTGCTCGGCGGCGTGGTCGGCGCGATGACGTTCGCGAGCGCGGCCTGGGCCTTCAATGCGAAGACCGACAGAAACGAGCCGCGCGTGCAGTTCTCGGATGAATTCCTGCGCACCATGGTGGTTACCGGCCTGCTGCGTTATCTGGCGGTGGTGCACTTCGGCCGCGGCCGCGGCAACTTCGTCGAAGGGGAGGCGCCGCTGTTCTGGCAACAGGAAGTGGAGTCGGCGGTGGCGCTCAACGAAAACGCGCTGGCCGAGGCTTGGCGCGCGGCGCGCGCGGGTGCCGACAGCGATGGCGCCGCACTGGAGGAGTCACTGACACGCACCGCTTCGCAGGTGCTGCACAAGCTCTATCCCCGCCCGTGACGGAGCGCGGAAGCCTATGCCGCTTCCTTCTCGTCGGACTCGCCGGAGCGCGGCCTGGAAAGCGTCTCATGCGGCAGACTGCGGAATATCCAGGCCGATGCCGCCGTCACGATGCCCAGACTGAGGAAGGTGGCGGGAAAGGTCCAGCCCGCGCCTGCCGTCCCGGCGGGAAGCAATGCCGTAAACGCGGAAAGCAGCAGGCCGGCCACCGCCACGCCCAGGCTCATCGACAGCATCAGCAAGGTCGATTGCATGCTGTTGCCGCCGCTTGCCAGCGATGCATCCAGATCCTTCAGGCTGACCGAATTCATCGCGGTGAACTGCAACGAGTTGGCTGCGCCGAAAACCACCAGCTGAATAATGCGCAGCCATAGCGGTTGCCCCGGCGAAAAGAAGGCGAAACTGGCGATGGTCACCCCGATCAACAGGGTATTCGCGATCAGAACGATACGGTAGCCGGCCGTCCTGATCAGCTCGGTCGCGAGGCGCTTGATGACGATACCGGCGACTGCAGCCGGCACCATCATCATGCCCGCCTCCAAAGCGGAATAGCCCAGCCTGATTTGCAAGACCAGCGGAATCAGATAGGGCATTCCGCCAACGCCGATGCGCGTAAACAGATTGCCGAGCAGCCCGATTCTGAAGGCATCGACCTTGAACAGCGCGGGCGGGAATAGCGGCGTCGCCTGATTTCTGGTGCGGCGCCAGTAGACCAACACGCATGCCGGCCCGGCGACCAGCAGCGCGAATGAAAGCCACAGCCCCAGCCTGGGGTCCGACAGTCCCTCGATGCCAAGGGAAAGCATCACCATGCCGGCGGCGAGCAGCAGGTAGCCGGGCAGATCGAAGCGGCCGGGCGCGGTGCGGCGGAAGTCGGGCATGAAGAGGACGGTAGCGACGCAGCCGGCCACCCCGATCGGGATATTGATCAGGAAGACCCAGTGCCACGACACGTATTCGACCAGCCAGCCTCCGAGCAGTGGCCCCACCAGCGGTCCGATCATGCCCGGCACCGTGACGAAGCTCATCGCGCGCAAAAATTCCTTCTGCGGAAACGCCCTCAATACCGCGAGCCGGCCCACCGGCAGCAGCATTGCGCCGCCTATGCCCTGGATGACCCGGGACGCCACCAGATAGCCGAGGCTGGTCGACCACGCGCACAGCAGCGACCCGGCACTGAACAGCACGATGGCGCACAGGAATACCTGCCGCGTGCCGAACTTGTCGGCGATCCACCCCGACGCCGGGATCAGCATCGCCATCGTCAGCGTGTAGGCGATCACCACCGACTGCATCCGCAGCGGGCTTTCTCCGAGGCTGTGCGCCATTGCCGGCAGCGCGGTGTTGACGATCGTGGCGTCGAGGGTCTGCATGAAAAACGCGATGGCGACCAGCCATAGCAGCATCGAGGAAGAAGCAGAAGTGGCGGGAGAGTTTTCTTGTTTCATTGGCAAGCCGAGAATTCATGTGTATGGACCGTCCGGCGGAACGGCGTTCCGGTCCGAAACAAGCAGTCTAACGAAAATTGCAAGTTGACATTGCCGACCTGCCTGGACACCAAGGAAGTTGCTCTCTTGGCTGGTCGATCCAGCTGCTTATCGACGATTTCGGCCAACGTTGGAATCTTTGGAAAAAGGTAGTTTTAATACCTTGAAAAACGCCCGGTAGCACTCATCTTTTAACTCGGAGAAGATGCAAGCAGAAATAAAAATTATTCTTTTAAAACAATGTCTTAGCGATTTATAAAAATTTCCTGAAGTCACTGAAATAATGTAGGAAATTCACACAAAACTACCAAAAAGGTATTGCGAAAGCGGCCCGATTTATTTAAAATGTACTGTGTTTATATACAGTTGTTCAGGTAAAACAGGCTTGGCCTTCAACGGCCCGCTGACAGGAAATCCTGAAGGGCGCTCAACGAAAAGCAGCAGGAGGCAGGAGGCAGGAGTTGGGCGTGAAGCGATGCGCGGTGTTGCGTTGCAGGAAAGACCAGGCAGGGCTGCGTCAGTTGAAGTCCAGCAGGCTCGGTTCTTTTATTGCCCTTGTCACGGGTGCCGGCTGTAGGCGCTGGCGCAACAGATCTATCATCATTTCGCGTGCTTCATTCGGTTGAGCGCGGAAAAGGGTCAAGGCAGTTTCGATAAACAGTTTTTCTTTTTCGTCGACCGGCATCTTTAGCGCGTCATGCTCGCGGTCCATCCAGCCGTATGGCAGCTTCAATTGGTCTTCGATGGCGCGTGCGACGTTGTTTCCGATGTTTTTCCGGTTGCACTTGATATGGCTGAGGTAGCGGTCCGACAGATTCAAACGTTCCGCGAAGCGCTTCAGCATCCCGCGCTGCGGCAAATGGGGATGCCGGTCAATGAAGTCATCAAACAGTTTTCTGAAATTTTTATACCTGATCTGACTATTGTTCATCGCCATGTCGAATTACCTCCGGATGCCATTATCTGCCGCGGTGCTGAAAGCGGTATGCAAGGCTCCAATCGCAGCACGGCCATAGTGTAACCCAGCGGCGGCGCTTTTCGTTGATCAAATGCAACCGATTTAGGCGCTTTTTCTCATTTTTACTCCCATGCCTCATGCATCCTGGTGCATGAACGATACGAACTTTGGCAAGTGCCGCAGCTTTCGACGCAATACGGTAATCGCACCTGCTCAAATCCGACGACTGAACTGCTAAAAAATTATGAAAAAGATGAAGATCCGTTATTCGCAACCGAGCAACTCCGATGATTTCGATGCAGGCGTGCTTGACGCAGGCGGCGAGCGCACGTTCGTCGAATCGATCATTCTGACCTCGTAAATTTGCGGCAACCCGCTGTCGCCCGCCGCCGCCAGGCTGCTGGCAAGCGACCTGTCGGCGTTCGACGAAGCCGCC
>JAQGLQ010000046.1 GCA_028292785.1 Noviherbaspirillum sp.
ACAGCCACTCGCCGGCGGTAGTGCCGTTCAGCGTTTCCAAGCAGTCGCCGCTGCGCGCGTTGTGCCATATGGGCGGCTTCATCGGCACCGGCGCGCCGATCTTCGAGATCCGTGATTTCGCAGGCGACGCCACCAACCTCCTGATCACCAGCAATGAACTTGGCGATGCACTGGCCAAGACCCTGGGTGAAAGGGCGCTGGTGCTGATGCGCGGCCACGGTTCGACCTGCGTCGCTGATACCCTGCGCAAGGCGGTTTACCGCGCGGTATATACCGAAGTCAATGCGCAGACCCAGGCCGATGCGGCGCGTCTCGGCGGCGAGATCACTTTCCTTTCCGAAGGCGAAGTCGAATCCACCCGCACGACGATCGAAACGCAGGTTCCGCGGGCGTGGAATTTCTGGGCCCAGAAGGCGGAGGTTACCTGCGCCGCGTTTGCGGAGAAGATGGGGCAGTTCAGGGAGTAAGATTGCACGAAGGCTGAGGGTCGTATTCCCATAGGGCGGGTACCTTGTGCCCACGCCGAGCTGTCGCGAGGCCCGCGTGCACCCCAGCCACCCTTCCCCCCGTCACGGGGAAGGAGCTTGTGGTCACGCGTAGAACAATTCAAAAAGGCAGCCTCGGCAGTCCAGCAATAATCAATGACCTCCCTCACCGCCGCACCTGCCGCCACTCGAACTCACTGGCTTGCGGTCCTCGCCGCAGCCTTATGCGGCGTCGCCGTCGCCATGAACGTCGGCAAGGTGTCGATCGCGATGCCTCAGCTGCGCTCCGACTTCGGCCTGTCGCTCGTGGTGGCCGGCATGGTGTCCTCGATGATCAATTCGATGGCCGTCGCCAGCGCGCTGTTCTTCGGCGTGCTCGGCGATCGCGTCGGCGCGCTGCGCATGTGCTTTTTCGGCTTGTCCATGAGCGCGGCCGGATGCGCCGGAGCGCTGCTGGCGTCCAGCGAAACGGTACTGCTGGTGTCGCGTTTCGCCGAAGGCGTGGGAATGGTGGCGGTGGTGGTATCCGCGCCCGCGCTGCTCAGCGCCGCCAGTTCGCCCGGCGACCGCCGCTTCGCGTTCGGCATCTGGAGCGCATATTTGCCGGCCGGCGTCGGCCTTGTCATGCTGCTCGCGCCGCTGATGATGTGGCTCGGCGGCTGGCGCGGACTGTGGCTCGCCACACTGTCGGTAATCATTCTCGCGGCGGCATGCATATGGCGATTGCGGCGGGCCTATCGCCTGCCGCCTTCGGGCACGGCGCCGGCCACTGCGCTGACGACGGCGAAGGAGGCTTTGTCGCAACGCGCGCCATGGCTGCTTGCCTTCGTGATGGCGACCTGGACTACCCAGCATTTCGCGTTGATCATCTGGCTGCCAACCTTTCTGCGGGAACAGCGCGGCATCGAGCCGCTGACCGCGGCATTGCTGTCGTGTCTAATGGTGCTGGTCAACGTGCCCGGCAATCTTCTTGGCGGCTTCCTCCTGCAGCGCGGTTTCCGACGGGGCAATCTGATCGCGTTCGCCAGCGTGCTCACCGGCCTGTCCGGCGTCGGAATTTTTCTCGATGTGCTGCCCGATATCTTGCGGTACGGATTGTGCCTGACGCTGTCGTTTATCGGCGGCCTGATTCCGGCCTCTGTGCTTTCCGCGTCGGTGACCTTCGCGCGCACGCCGAAGCAGATAGGAACGCTGCAGGGGCTGTTCATGCAGTGCGGGCAGCTCGGGCCATTCGTTGGCCCGCCGCTGATCGCGATGCTGGTCGCTGCCAGCGGCGATTGGCGCGATGCGCTCTATGTCACCGGAATCGCGGCCTTGCTCGGGATCACGCTGGGGTTGATGCTTCGTCGTTATGAACCGCGCAGCTGAGCAGCGGCAATCCAGGCAATGAAAAATTGTTTGGTTTCGCGCACCTGATAGTATTCTTCCTGCGCGGCAAACGTCGTATCCGTGCTTGGGGCTCGACCGTGAAGAGGAACCGTTTGCGACCACGCGAGCCATTTACCATCAAGGAGGAAAGGGATCATGAAAATCAGCGTTGACACCACTGTCTCTGCGCCCATCGAACGAGTCTGGCGCGCATATACGACGCCCGAGGACATCAAACAATGGAATGCGGCGTCCGATGATTGGCATACGACCGCTGCTACCGTGGATTTGCGCGTGGGCGGCACCTTCTCTTCACGCATGGAGGCAAAGGACGGCAGCATGGGATTCGATTTCGCCGGGACCTATACGAAGATCGTCGAAGACCAGCTCATCGCCTATTCCTTTGGCGGCCGCGAAGCGCAGATCGAATTTGGCAATGGCCAGGAGGGCGTCAGGGTACGTGTTACCTTCGATAGTGAATCATCTCATTCCATCGAACAGCAACGGGAAGGGTGGCAAAGCATCTTGAATAATTTCAAGAAGCATGTAGAAGCGCAGGGCAATTAGGGTGGAACCAGTAAAATATTGCTGGGAAAACTAACAATATTTAAAAATGAATGGAGACATATGAAAGCAACTTGGCTTAGCAGCGTCGTCGCGGGTGCTGTAATGACATTGACTGCCGGCGCCGCAAGTGGGTGGAATCTGCCGCAGGACAACGGTACGATGCAAAAATCGGAAGTGGCGGAGATCCTTGCTTCAAGTAATTACGCGGAAACCACCCG
>JAQGLQ010000047.1 GCA_028292785.1 Noviherbaspirillum sp.
CAATACGATGTTCGAAATGGGGTCCGGCAGGATCAGCGACCTGTCGTCGGCCCTGGTCAAGACCCAGCAGCAGCTCTCGACGCAGCGCCGGGTCCTGACGCCGTCCGACGACCCGATCGCCTCCGCGCAGGCGCTGGTGGCGACGCAGTCGCTGGGCATGGCCGAGCAGTATTCGACCAACCGCCTGTATGCGCGCAACGCCTTGGGCGAGGAAGAAACCGCGCTGGCCAACATCACCTCCATCCTGCAGGATGCCAAGACGCTGGTCGTCACCGCCGGCAACGGCGCATTGTCCGATTCCGACCGCAAGTCGCTGGCGATCGAACTGAGCGCCCGCATCGAAGACTTGCTGGGCCTGGCCAACAGCAACGACGGCGGCGGCAATTACATGTTCGGCGGCTATCAGACCTCCGCGCAACCGTTTTCCCCGACCAACGGCGGCGCCGTCTATAGCGGCGATCAGGGACAGCGCATGCTGCAGGTAGGTCCGTCGCGCCAGATCGCGATGAGCGATTCCGGGGATGCGGTATTTGAAAACAACCGGACCGGCAACGGCCGCTTCGTCACCGGCGCGTCGTCCGCCAACGCCGGCGCCGGCATCATCAGCGGCGGCAATGTGTCCGACATCACGCAGCTGACCGGGCACGCATACCAGCTGACTTTTCAGGTCGATGCCGGCACCGGCGCGACCACCTATCAAGTCGTCGATACGACTGATCCCTCCGCGCCCGCGCCGGTCCCGGCGCCCGGTGCGCCGTATATGAGCGGCCAGGCGATTTCATTCAAGGGCATGCAGTTCCAGATCTCCGGCAAGCCCGCGGATGGCGACGTATTCAGCGTCAAGCCCAGCACCAATCAAAGCATCTTCACGACGCTGAAGGATCTGCTGACGACGCTCGACAGCTCGGGAGCAGGAGCGGTGAATCAGGCCCGCATCACCAATGAACTCGGCGCTGCGAATGCGAACATCGATAACGCGCTGGACAACATCCTGAGCGTGCGGGCCTCGGTCGGTTCGCGGCTGAAAGAACTGGATGCACTCGACAGCACAGGCGACGATCTGAAACTGCGTTATACCGAGACGCTGTCGAGCCTGCAGGACATCGATCTGGCGGAATCGATTTCGCAATTCACGCAGCAGCAGACCGTGTTGCAGGCGGCGCAGAAGTCGTTCGTGACGGTGACGGGGTTGTCGCTGTTTAACTTGATTTGATGTCCGTCTCCTAAAGCATTCGACGGGTCCATAGCGCCGGCTTTTCTTCTTTTTCTTCGGAACAAAGCCGACTCGGAACATGTGCCGGAAAAACTTCTATTTCGGCCTCGGCACCATCGCCGTCGTGATCTGCTGAATCGCGCCTACCCCTTCCTCCAGCAAGCGCACCAGCGGCGTCGCGAGATACGGCAGGGACAAAGCCAGCATAATGAATCCCACCCCGATGGTGATCGGAAAGCCGATGCCGAACAGGTTCAGCTGCGGAGCGGCGCGGGTCAGAATTCCCAATGCGATATTGGTCAGCAGCAGCGCCGCCACGATGGGCAGCGACAGCTGGACGCCGGCGCTGAATATCCTGCCGCCCCAGTGGACCAGTTGCCGGAAGCCTTCGTCGGCCATCGGCGCCGCCGACACCGGCATCATGACGAAGCTCTGCGACAGGGTGGAGAGCACGACCAGATGGATATTCGTGGTCAGATAAATCATCAGCGTCAGCAGCGCCAGGAACTGACTGATGGCCGACGATCTGCCCCGCGTCTGCGGGTCGAAGAAGACCGCGAAGCCGAGACCCATGGTCATGCTGCTGATTTCGCCGGCGAGTTCGACCGCGGCGAACACGATGCGCATGGCGAAGCCCATCGCCGCGCCGATGATGAACTGCTGCGCCAGGATCAGCAGACCGGCGAACGACATCGGGTCGATGTCCGGCATGGCGGAGAGCGTCGGCGTGATGATCATGGCGAGCAACACGCCGAGGCCGATTTTCACGCGCGCGGGCACGCTGGCATTGCCGAACAGCGGCGCGACCGCGACCAGCCCGAGGATGCGCGTGAGCGGCCACAGGAAGGTGACGATCAGGGTCTGCAGTTGGGCGCTGGTGATGGAGATCATGAATATGCGCGACTCGCGCCGGCTCGTTCGGCCTCGCGGGCGCGCCTAGCCGACCATGGTCGGGATGCTGCCGAATACCTGCCGCATGTAATCGAGCATCACGGTCAGCATCCACGGTCCGGCGATCACCAGCGCGGCGAAGATGCCGATCAGCTTCGGAATGAAGGAGAGGGTGGATTCATTGATCTGGGTCGCCGCCTGGAAGATGCTGATGATCAGGCCGACGCCCAGCGCCACCAGCAGAAGCGGGGCGGAGACCATCAGCATGGTTTCCATGGCGTGGCGGCCGATTGTCATGACGCTTTCGGGTGTCATCGGTAGTCCATTCTCAGTAGAAGCTTTGCGCGAGCGAACCGATCAGCAGCTGCCAGCCGTCCACCAGGACGAACAGCATCAGCTTGAACGGCAGCGCCACGATGGAGGGCGAGACCATCATCATGCCCATCGACATCAGCACGCTGGCCACCACCATGTCGATGATCAGGAACGGGATGAAGATCGCGAAGCTGATCTGGAAGGCCGTCTTCAGCTCGCTGGTGACGAAGGCCGGAACCAGCACGCGCAGCGGCACGTCTTCGGGCCCCTGCAGC
>JAQGLQ010000069.1 GCA_028292785.1 Noviherbaspirillum sp.
GGCGGCTTCATGCGGCGCGTCCATTGAATCCGGACTGAGCAGGCGGCCGTTCAGGACACGGCGGAACTCGGTTGCGCTTCTTTCGCCACGGCAAGCTGCGCTACCGGCGTCGTTTTCTCCACCATCAGGAAAAAATGCGCCTTCAGTCCGCACACGCGCTTATGGCCCACGGCATGCCGCGGTTTTCCTGGAAGGCGTTCGGCGAACCGATACAGAGACGTCGAATCAAGCAGATTGAGTACCGGGTTCGCCGCCCATTCACGCTTGCCGGACCATTCCAGGATGCGCTTCCACCATGCGTGGGGCAACCAATGGGCGAACGGCAGTGCGGTATTGAATTCCAGCGGATGACGCCGGTTCGAGGTGGTGACGAAGACACCCTTGCGGGCCACGCGGAACAGTTCCCCGACGAGCGCTAGCTGCTGTTCGTTATCGCCCGCGTGTTCTATGGTTTCGGCGCAATACACCCAGTCGAACTGACCGTCGGCGTAGGGCAGGCGGTAAGCGGGAGCTTGCGGCGGCGACTGCGTCGGGCGCGGGTGCCAGGCAGCGTTATGTGGAGGAATCACCTTGTGCGAAGTGATGCGGGGCCGGTCGCGCGGATCGGTCCAGGCCGAGAGGTATTCCTTGGTATCGAACAAGGGAATGGGCATGATGCCGACGTCAAGGACGGAACCGTGCGGGGCGCTCTGCGTGAATTCCGCGAACGCATCCAGCAACCTGCGGCGCTGGCTCGAACGTAGCCGGGATACGATGCCGCGCGAGGGGATGAAGCGGCTATCCGCATTGATCGCATTTTTCAATTCGTTTCTCCATAGATCTGTTGATGGCGCCATGCGCATAGAGCAGATTTCGTATTGGCACAGGGGTCGCGTTAAGCATGGTGCTGTGATTACCCTATTCGATTTGCGCTACCCCTACTGCTGATAGTTGTAAGTGAAAGTGAGGCGTAGCGCGTTGTGCAAACACAATTCAGCGGTTGCTGTTGTGCATGAAAGATGTGCCAGCCGCCAAATACGCTGCAACTCTTGGCAGCGTGCGCAAAGACTGTCGAGAAAGATGGAACTTACTTGGCACAGCGCTATCTCAAGCTCAGTTCCCGATGACGATGTTGCAACGCCTCAATTGGTTGATTTCCCGCAATGGATAATCGACACGGCTATCCTATTCTTGATACAGATTTTTACAAGTGCAGATCAGCTAAGTCGATCACTCTGCATTCATTCATCGAAGAGCAGTGCTTGCGAATCGCTCCGCGATTCACGCCTTACCCGCGGCAGGCAATTCGTTTTTCCATATATCAACAAGGTGTTTTTATAAGGGAGCATTCATTTGCGAGCGCGCGTTCTACTTGTCACCTCCGAGGCGGTACCTCTCATAAAAACCGGCGGCCTGGGTGACGTGATCACCGTGCTTGCCAGCTCCCTGCGTGACCAGGGTATCGATGCCACTATCCTGATGCCGGGCTATCCGCAGGCGCTCGATAACGCGGGCGTCTTGCGTGAAGTCGGGACACTGGATGATTTGCCCGGCGGGCCGGGCCGGCTACTGCACGGTTATATGCCGGACAGCGGCGTAGCCGTGGTGCTGCTGGATACCGAGCGCTTTCAGGCGCGCACCGCCAATCCATATGTCGACCAGGACGGCGCCGAATACGGCGACAACGCGATCTGCTTTGCGGCGCTGGCGCATGCGGCGGTGCGGATCTGCGCGGGCAGGAGCAGCCTTCCGGTGCCGCATGTGGTCCATGCCAACGACTGGCACGCGGGCCTGATCCCGGCGCTGCTGCGGCTTGAAGGCGTCGACGGCGTGGGTTCGGTGCTGACCATTCATAACCTCGCGTTCCAGGGCAACTATCCGATGGAACGGGCGGCATCGCTCGGCATTCCGGAGACGATGCTGACCGCGGATGCGATGGAATTCTGGGGGCAGATCAGCTATCTCAAGGCCGGCATCCGTTTCGCCGACCGCATCACCACTGTCAGTAAGTCGTACTCGCAGGAAATCCTGACCCCGCGTTTCGGCCACGGCATGGATGGCGTGCTCAATGCGCGCAAGGAAGCCCTGATCGCGATTCCGAACGGCGTCGACGTGGATCTCTGGAATCCGTCGAATGACGCTCTCATCGCGCGCAATTTCTCGCTGAACGATATGCGTGGCAAGAGTGCCTGCAAGCGCGACCTGCAGAATCTGTTCGGCCTGCCGCAGGAACCGTTTGCGCCGGTGCTCGCTCTGGGCAGCCGCATCACGCATCAAAAAATGGCGGACGTTGCCCTGCAGGCGTTGCCCGAAATCCTGAACCGGCATCCGCGTTTGCAGATCGTGGTGCTCGGCTGCGGCGACCACGGCTATGAACAGGGCTTCATGCAGCTGGCGAAAGACCATCCCGACCGGATTGGCGTGCACATCGGCTATGACGAACGGCACGCGCATGCCTTGCATGCAGGCGCCGACATGCTGCTGCATGGAACGCGCTTCGAGCCGTTCGGCCTGACGCCCATCTATGCAATGCGTTACGGCACCATTCCGATCGCTTCGCGAGTCGGCGGGCTGATCGACACGGTGGTCGATGCCGGCGCCGAAGGACCGGCGCGCGGGGGTGCGCAAGGCATCCTGTTCGACGGCGAACGGGGCGTCGACATGGTTGCCGCGGTCGATCGGGCGTTCGAGCTGTTCAGCCATGCCAGCGAATGGCAGGCAATGCAGCGCAATGCGATGTCGGCCGACTTTGCCTGGGCCGGTCCGACGAAGGAATACATCTCGCTGTACGAGCAGATCGCGCCGGCCGCCGCCAGAGCGCTGTTTGCCAATCCGCAGCCGGAAGTGATCGAGATGCAGCCGGAACCCATGAGGGCATGAAGTTCTGAGGCGGACAAGGAGCGGTCCCTTCGCGTTCATGCTCCGGCGGGCTTTCCCCACCGCCTGCTCGCAATCAGCCAGGCAGGCGCGACGCTCCTTTCCGCATCACAAGATTTGAACCGCTTCAATGAAGCGTCATTGTTTGGAGCGACGAATATCCATGGCCACCACCATGCAATCCGGAGCGCGGCGCGCACGCGCCGCGGAAGGCGGATACCCGGTTCCGGCGCCAGCGCCGGCGGCTAACGACGAAATTCTTTTGCAACCGCATCTGTCGAGCGATCTCGCGCGCGGCAGGCTGGCCGATCCGTTTGCGGTGCTCGGGCCGCATCGCGTCGCGGGACGCATCATCGTTCGTACATTTCAGCCGGGCGCGCTGGCGGTGGAAGTGCTGGTGCGCGGCAAGCAGCGCGCGCCGGTCATGCTTGGGCGCGTGAGCGAAGATGGCCTTTTCGCGGGCGTCATCGAAGGTTTCGATGGCCTGCCGACGCCGGATTCCTATTGCTACCGCATCTGCTGGCCCGCCGAGCCGGGCAGTCCCGAGCCGGTTCATCAATATACTGAAGATCCCTATGCCTTCGGCCTGCTGCTGGGCGAACTCGACCTGCATCTGATTGGCGAAGGCAGGCATCTCGAGCTCGGCCGCTGCCTTGGCGCGCAGACCATGAGCCTGCACGGCGTGGCGGGGACGCGGTTCGCCGTCTGGGCACCGAACGCGCGGCGCGTATCGGTGGTCGGCGACTTCAATGGCTGGGACGGACGCCGGCATCCGATGCGCTTGAGGTACGGCGCCGGCATATGGGAGATCTTCGTGCCGCGCGTGGGCGCCGGCGCCTGCTATATGGTCGAAATCGTCGCCGCCAATGGCGAACTGCTCCCGCGTAAAGCCGACCCGGTGGCGCGCACGACGCTGGCTCCGCCGGCGACGGCATCGGTGGTGGCGCAGGCCGAAGCGTTCATGTGGAGCGACGCCGCATGGCTCGCGCAGCGCGCCGAGCGCCAGAAGCTGTCCGCGCCGATTTCAATCTACGAGGTCCACGCGGCTTCGTGGCAGCGCCATGCCGACGGCCCCCTCGCATGGGATGAACTGGCCGAACGCCTGATTCCCTACGCGAAGGATATGGGGTTCACCCATATCGAACTGATGCCGGTCATGGAGCATCCGTTCGGCGGCTCATGGGGTTACCAACCGCTGGCCCAGTTCGCGCCGACCGCGCGCCTCGGCGCGCCCGCTGCGTTCGCCGCCTTCGTCGATCGCTGCCATGGCGCCGGTCTCGGCGTGATACTCGATTGGGTTCCCGCGCACTTTCCTCACGACACGCACGGCCTCGCCAACTTCGATGGTACGCCGCTTTATGAGCACGCCGACCCGCGCGAAGGCCGGCACCCGGACTGGAACACGCTCATCTATAACCTCGGCCGCAAGGAAGTAAGCGGCTTTCTCATCGCCAGCGCGCTCGAATGGCTGGAACGCTTTCATGTCGACGGGCTGCGAGTCGACGCGGTATCGTCGATGCTGTACCGCGACTACAGCCGCAAGCCCGGCGAGTGGGTGCCGAACGCCCGCGGCGGCCGCGAGAACCTGGAGGCCATTGCCTTCCTGCGCGAACTGAACCGGGCGGTCGCGCACCGCTGCCCCGGCGCCCTGGTGATCGCCGAGGAATCCACTGCGTGGCCGGGCGTCAGCGCGCCCGTGGAAGAAGGCGGGCTCGGATTTTCATGCAAATGGAATATGGGATGGATGCACGATTCGTTGCGCTATGTTCAAACCGATCCATTGTTCCGTGGCTATCATCATCACGATCTGACCTTCGGGCTGGCTTATGCGTTTTCGGAGCGTTTCGTGCTGCCGATTTCACACGATGAAGTCGTGCATGGAAAAGGTTCATTGCTGAACAAGATGCCGGGCGACCTGCCCCGGAAACTGGCGGGCCTGCGCGCCTACCTCGGTTTCATGTGGACCCATCCAGGCAAGAAACTGTTGTTCATGGGTTGTGAATTCGGCCAGCTGGCGGAATGGAATCACGATGCGTCGCTGCAATGGGATCTGTTGCGCGACCCGGGCCATCGCGGCGTGCAAAGCCTGGTGCGCGATCTGAACCGCTTGTACGCGTCGCAGCATGCACTGCACGACGGCGACTGCGATCCGGGTGGATTTGCATGGCTGATCGCCGACGACAGCGCCAACAGCGTGTATGCCTATTTGCGCAAGAGCGCAAGCGATGCATCGGCGCCGCGCATGCTCGTGGTGTGCAACATGACCCCGGTGGCGCGCGAGGGCTACCGGATCGGTGTGCCGGAAATGCGCGGCGGTGCCGGCGAATGGCGCGAGGTGTTGAACACCGATTCGCACTATTACGGCGGCGGCGACACCGGCAACTTCGGCGCCGTGAACACGCAAGCAGTACCCAGCCATGGTCGCGCGGCATCGATTGTGCTGACCCTGCCGCCGCTGACGACGCTGGTGCTGGCGGAAGTGACCGACAAGCGGTAAGCATGGCGCAGGTTCAATGATGAATCCGCTTCCTCTCATGAGTGAAGCATCAACCAAAAGGTAAACCCGAGAATGCTGTTTGAAATTCCAGATCGCCTGCAACCCGGCTCGCCTTATCCGCTCGGCGCCTATTTCGACGGCGTCGGCGTCAACTTCGCGGTGTTTTCGGCGAACGCGCACAAGATCGAGCTCTGCCTGTTCGACCAGTCGGGGCGCAAGGAGCTTGCGCGGCTGGCGCTGCCGGAATGCACCAACGAGGTCTGGCACGGTTATCTGCCGGACGCCGGTCCCGGTCTGCTGTACGGTTACCGCGCCTACGGTCCCTACGAGCCGCAGCGCGGCCACCGCTTCAATCCGCACAAGCTGCTGCTCGATCCCTATGCCCGCAAACTCTCCGGCCCGCTGCGCTGGACCGATGCCTTGTTCGGCTATCGGCTCAATTCGCCGCGGGGTGATCTCTCGTTCGACCGGCGCGACAGTGCGCCGGCAATGATGAAGGCGGTGGTGGTCGAAGACAATTTCAACTGGGGCCAGGACGTCCGGCCGGAGGTGCCGTGGTCCAAGACCGTCATCTATGAAGCGCATGTGAAAGGCATTTCGATGATGCGCGACGACGTCCGCGCCGACCAGCGCGGCACGTTCGCCGCGCTCGCCAATCCGCGCTTCATCGACTATCTGCTCGAGCTCGGCGTGACCACCATCGAACTGATGCCGGTGCATGCATTCATGCAGGACCAGTTCCTGCTCGAGCGCGGGCTGCGCAATTACTGGGGCTACAGTCCGATCGGTTTCTTC
>JAQGLQ010000103.1 GCA_028292785.1 Noviherbaspirillum sp.
ATTGACCTTGGCGTCGACCAGCTTTTGCGCGGCCGCCGTGCCTTGCTTGGGATCGGAGGCGTCGTCTTCCAGCAGCAGTTCGAATTTCACTTTCTTGCCGCCGAGCGTGACGCCCTTCGCATTCAGCTCGTCGATCGCCATCCGGGCGCCGTTTTCATTGTCCTTGCCGAGGTGAGCGATAGCGCCGGAGGTCGGAGCGACATGGCCGATCTTCACGACTTGCTCCTGGGCGGATGCAACACCTGCCAGCGCAAACGCGACAGCACCAGCCAGCGGGATCATCTTGGTCTTGAACTGCATCGATTGAATCTCCTAAAAATGTGAAACAGGATTGCTGCAACAACTCGCCTGGGCAGATCTCTGGACCGGCGGAACCGCAGCGGCTGGTGGCCGCAAGGCACGCATCAAATGTATCTTCTAAAGATGCATTAAGCAATGCCCGCCCCGGCCGGCGCGGCGCTCTTCGCGCTCATGAGAACGCGCGATTCGCGCCGCGTTTCGGTACACTCGCGCCTATGCAGAAACCAGCCATCATCCATCGCGGAACCGAACCTTATGACGTGAGCTTTACGGCAATGCGCGCATTCACCGACGCGCGCACCGCCGACACGCGGGACGAATTATGGATCGTCGAGCACCCGCCGGTGTTCACGCTCGGACTCGGAGCCGATCCCTCGCATGTGCTCGAAGCCCACGACATCCCCATCGTGCAGACCGATCGCGGCGGCGAAGTGACCTACCACGGTCCCGGCCAAGCGGTGATTTATCTGCTGATGGATCTGCGGCGCAATAATCCGGGAAAACGCATGTTTGCACGCGAATTCGTGCATAAAATTGAACAATCGGTCATCGACACCCTTGCAGCGTATAATCTTGCGGGTGAACGCAAGCCCGGCGCGCCCGGAATTTATATTTCCGGCAACGGTCCCTGGCAAGGAGCGAAAATCGCCGCGCTCGGCCTGAAGGTGCGCGCGAACGGCTGTACCTATCATGGCGTATCGCTCAATGTGGCAATGGACCTGAGTCCTTTCACATGGATCAATCCCTGCGGCTACGAAGGACTCGCCACTGTCGACATGCGGACACTCGGCGTACAGGTGCCGCTGCTGGAAGTCCAGCTCGCGCTTGCCCGCGCCCTGACGAATTTGTTAAGACCTGACTCGAACTGAACACCATTCCGCGGCATCGACATGCCGAAAGCCTTGAAGAAGCGCCCAGCCCAATGACCATAGAAAACACGCCCCTCGCATCGACAGCTTACAACCCGAATGAAAAGCAGAAGGGCGCGGGCAAGACCGCCCGCATTCCGATCAAGATCGTGCCCGCCGAGCGGTTGCCGAAGCCGGACTGGATCCGCGTCAAGGCCGCGTCGCCATCGACCCGTTTTTATGAAATCAAGGACATCCTGCGTGCCAACAACCTGGTGACGGTATGCGAGGAAGCGTCCTGCCCCAACATCGGCGAATGCTTCGGCAAGGGAACCGCGACCTTCATGATCATGGGCGACAAGTGCACGCGCCGTTGCCCGTTCTGCGACGTCGGTCACGGTCGCCCCGATCCGCTCGATCCGAACGAGCCGGAAAACCTGGCCAAAACCATCGCGGCGCTCAAGCTGAGCTATGTGGTGATCACGTCCGTCGACCGCGACGATCTGCGCGATGGCGGCGCCGCTCATTTCGCCGCCTGCATCAGCCGCGTGCGGGAATTGTCGCCCGCCACCCGCATCGAAATCCTGACGCCCGACTTTCGCGGCCGCATGGACCGCGCGCTGGAAATCCTCAAGGCGGCACCGCCCGATGTCATGAATCACAACCTGGAAACCGTGCCCCGCCTTTACAAGGAAGCGCGGCCGGGCTCGGATTACGAGTATTCGCTCAACCTGCTGAAGCGCTTCAAGACGCTGCATCCGGAAACGCCGACCAAGTCAGGCATCATGGTCGGTCTCGGCGAGACCGACGAAGAAATTCTGCAAGTCATGCGCGACCTGCGCGCGCACGATGTTGACATGCTGACCATCGGCCAGTATCTGATGCCTTCGGGCGACCACCTGCCGGTGCGCCGTTATGTGCATCCCGACACATTCAAGATGTTCGAGGAAGAAGCCTACAAGATGGGTTTCGTCCATGCCGCCGTCGGCGCCATGGTGCGCTCCAGCTATCATGCCGATCAGCAGGCGCATGACGCGGGAGTCGTCATCGACGCGGTGAAATAACGCCGCCGGCGCGGATTGCCGCGCGAATCACCTGTTTGCGATCAGCGTCAAAGCCGGTGGCCGAAGCTGGATTACGATCGACAATCGATTCCGGTAACGGCAAGGCCCATGGACGGATGGCGACTATTGACGCAGCTCGGCGACACGGCAGTGACGGCGCCCGCCGCCGTCGCGATCGCGGCACTGCTGTGGTTCGAAGGAGAGCGGCGCGCATCGCTCCGGTGGGCCGTATTGTTTGCCTGCGGCAGCCTGCTGGTGGCGGCGACGAAAATGGCATTCATCGGTTGGGGCATTGGCAGTTCCCGGCTTGATTTCACGGGTGCCAGCGGGCATGCCATGCGCGCCGCGGCGATTGCGCCGGTTCTGCTGCACATCATCTCGCGGCACGCGCCCCGCGCTCTGCGACTGGCGGCGACGATGTCCGGCTATGGATTCGCCGCATCGATAGGCATGTCGCGCATTGTGCTGCATGCCCATTCCTGCTCGGAGGTGATCGCGGGTTGGTTGATCGGCATGACGATCGCCCTGTGCTTCATTGCACTATCAGGCGCGTCGCGCCAACCCGTGTCGAGCCGCAGGCATTTCGCGGCGGGCATGGCTGTCATGCTTGCAGCCGCCTTCCATGCGGGGCCGGCGCCGACGCAACAGTGGCTGACTCAAGCCTCGCTCTATGCGTCGGGCCATGAAAAGCCGTTTATCAGAGCGGAAAGGCGTTCTCAGGCGGCGAGCGCCTTTTCGAGCAACTGGTGCAGCGCCGCGAAATCAGGCTCGCCGACATAGCGCTTGATGACCTTGCCATCCTTGTCGATCACGAAGGTGCTGGGCGTCAGTTTGACGTCGCCGAACGATTTGGCGATGTCGCCCTGCGTATCGAGCGCCACCTTGAACGGCAGGCTGCGGGTCTGCGCGTAGTTGAGCACATAGTTTGGCGGATCGTAGCTCATGGCCACGGCGACGAAATCCAGGCCCTTGTCCTTGTATTTGTTATAAGTCTGCACCATCTCCGGCATCTCCTTGACGCAGGTCGTGCAGGAGGTCGCCCAGAAATTGACCATCACCACCTTGCCGCGCAGGCTCTGCATGCTGACTTTTTCGCCGTTCAGGCTGGTGAACGTCACCTCGGGTGCGACTTGCGTGGCCGAGAAGGATAAATATCCGGCGGCGGCGATCGCCGCCACGACAACGGCGCCGACCGGCTTGACCCAGCTGCGGGAACGTGCGGCGGAAGCGGATTCAGTCTTCATAGCAATATGCCGATGAAATGGATTAGGGGAATGCACGCATTATAGTCGGAGCCTGTTTGCGGCGTCAGGGCCGCAGATAGGCGAAACCCTCTTTCGCCTGCAACCGCGCCACCTCGACGACACCCGATTGCACCAGCGTGGCTTCAGGCAACAGCGAGGATACCGGGACATCATGCGCGGTCAGCGTATTCCTGCAGACCCTGAACTCGACCCCTTGCGCAGCCAGCGCGCTGACCGCTGCATCGAAAGGCCTGCCGTTGCGCTCCTTTGCTCCCGCCAGCAGGAACCGGATGCCGTCATTGTTGGCGACGACCACGATCTTGGCATCGGGATCGGCGCGCAGGTGGTTACGGATATTGGACAGCGCCCTTGTCGCCTGATCGATGCCGTCGACGAGGTGATAGACCACCTTGACCTGGTCCCCGGCGAATACCTGCGGAACGAGGCCCGTGTTGAGGCTCAGCGCCAGCAATCCGCCGGACAGGATGCGCAGAAATTTTCGTCTCATTTTCATTCCTTGTAATCAGACCGCCAGTCCCGCCGCTTCATGCTCGCCGGCCATATGCAGCAATGCTTCGGCGCGGAATGCGAAAACAGCGGCGATGACGGAGACCGGGAACTGCGAGCGGGACAGGTTGTATTGCGTCGCCGCGATGTTATAGAACTGCCATGAAAAGGCGATGTCTTTCTCGGCGCGGCTCAAGGCATCGCGAAGTCCGAGCATGGTTTCATCCGTCTTCAGATCCGCGTGCGCCTCGGCCGCGGCCATCATCCTGCCGAGCGCTGTGGCAAGCGCATTTTCCGCTTGCGCGATGGACTGCATGGTGATGGCGTTTGTCAGCCGCGCCGCATTTTTGCCGCTTGCGGCGACCGCTTCCTCGCGGGCCGCGTTCACCGGATCGAGCGCTTCGCGCTCCATGTAGCCGGCCGCTCTGTCTACAATCATCGGGATCAGCGCGTGGCGGATTTTCAGTTGCGCATCGAGCATCGCATACGCGTTCCTGCACTGGGCGCGAAGACTGGATAGACGCTTGTACGCACCGACTGCCCAAAAAAGCAGCAGCAGGGAAATCGTCCCCAAAATAGTCATGGCGACCATGGTTTCTCCCTGATGAAAAAGCCGCGAGATACGATGTCTCGCGGCCCGGTATTTCGCCGCTCAGTTCGCGGCTTGCGTCTGCTGCTGGGTGCCCAGATTCTTCAGGTCGTCGTCCGAGAGGTATTCGAATACCTTGACTACTTTCTGCACGCCTCCGACGCCGCTCGCCAGATTGGCGGCAAGCTGGCCTTCACGCTGCGTGACCCGTCCCATCAGATAGACGATGCCGCGCTCGGTCACCACCTTGATGGAGTTGGCATACAGTTCGCTGGAATCGACGAACGACGCCTTGACCTTGCCGGTAATGATCGAATCGTTCGAGCGCGCGGTATAGCTGGACGTTCCCATCACTTCGAGTTCGTTGACGATGGACGCAACGCCGGAGATGGAAGCCATTTCACGCTCGACGGCCGCCTTCATCGCTTCATCGCGCACTTCGCCGGTCAGCAGAACCTTGCGGTTGAAGCTTGCGACATTCACATGGCCCGCATTGCCCACCAGGCTGGGCAGGCGCGCTTCGCCTTTCACGGTGATCGCCTTGTCTTCGGTTTGCGCGCCGAAGGTACGGCGGTCGGTTGCAGCCAGCGTGCCCATCACGGCAGTGCCGATCGCCATTTCGATGCAGCCTTGCAGGCTGGTCGCAATGGCACCGCACAATACAAGGGTCGCCAGGGGGCGACGCATGCTCTGCCAAGCGCGCTGTCTAGTCATTCGCTTCTCCTCCGAATAAAGCGACATCGATACCGTCGCACAAACAATGAATCGTCAATAAATGCACTTCCTGAATCCGCGCGGTCCGCTCATGCGGCACGCAGATATGCACGTCGGCATCGGTCAGACGCTTCGCCATCGCGCCGCCGCCCTTGCCGGTCAGGGCGACAATACGCATGTCGCGTTCCAGGGCGGCGTCCACCGCCGCAAGCACGTTGGCCGAATTGCCGGACGTGGACAGGGCCAGCAGCACATCGCCGGCCTGGCCGAATGCCTGGACCTGCTTGGTGAAGACGTCGAGGTAACTGTAATCGTTGCTGATCGCGGTCAGGATCGACGTATCGGTGGTCAGCGCAAGCGCCGGCAGCGGCAGGCGCTCACGCTCGAACCGGCCCACCAGTTCGGCTGCGAAATGCTGGCAGTCGGCAGCCGAACCGCCGTTGCCGCATGCAAGAATCTTGTTGCCATTAGACAAGGCGGAAAACATTAGTTCCACCGCCTGTTCGATTGGCGGGGCGAGAACGGATGCGGCCTGGATTTTGAGTTCAGCACTTTCGCGAAAGTGCGCAAGGATGCGGGGATTGGTCATAGTGTCCGCGATTATAGTGCGTATCGCGGCATAAATCGCGGACGCCGCGACATCCTAGCGGGGACGTGAAAGCAAAATGACAAGCTTGCGCCGTGCCCGCTCAGGCATCGATCGCGTTCCTCAGCCAGTCCAGCGTCGCGCCGTCGATCGCCACCACGTCGAACCGGCACGGCGGCGGCAGCCTGTAACGCTGCAGATAGCGCTGCGCGGCAACGATCAGCCGCGCCTGCTTGCGCGCGCCCACGCTGGCGGCGGCACCGCCGAAGGCGCTGGCGGCGCGCTTCCTTACCTCGACGAAAACCAGGGTGGCGCCTTCTTCCATGACGAGATCGATCTCACCGCCCTTGCATCGGAAATTGCGCTCAATGAGGCGCAGGCCGTTCCGCTCGAGATAGGCCAGCGCCTGGTCTTCGCCGGCCTGCCCCTCAAGCTGTTTCGCGGTGCGCTTGCCGGTCAACGTATCGATCAAGCCCATCAGCGGCCCGAAGTGCCGGCTTCGGTCAGCGCCGTCACCGTGCCGTTGCGATACACGGCATGCTGCTCGACGCGTTCGAAGCGATTGGCGCCGCCGTCGAGCTCGATCTTGAGCTTGCCCGTCACGCCATCGATTTCGAAGCGCGTTCGCTTGAATGCGATTTCGCGCGCCACACGATAAGCATCGATGCCAAGCGCGTACAACCGCTCGATGTCGGCGCTGCCTTTCTGATCGGGAGCAATCACCATGCGCGGATAAATCATCGCTGCCGGATGATCGGCCTGCAATTGCCAGGGAATGTCGACCAGCCGGATGCCATCCATTTCCGGCATGCGTTCCGCGGTGATCCAGTCGGACAATGTGAGGGGATTGAGCTGCGAGGTGCCGTAGAGCGGAATCGCATTGCCCGCCGCGGCGCGCAGCTGCCGCGCCTGTTTGTCGTCGAGCGCGGCGAAGATCAGCGCCGGCTTCTCCAGCTCGAAGCGGTTCTTGAGCTGCGCCAGATCGCTTGCCTGCAGATAGCCGCCGAAGGCCGCGAACTGGACCAGTTCGATTTCCTTGCCTTGCCTGGTCCAATGCGCGGCGAACGCATTCGCGGCACGCTGCTGCCATGCGGTGCCGGTAGCGATCGCCAGCGCCTTGCCGGGCCTTCTGGCGGCACCGGCCCATTGGGCGACCTGCCTTGCCTCGTCCTCGATCGACAGGCCCACCACCAGCAGCTGCGGCGGCAACTTCATGTCGGCGTCGGACGACTCGGGCGTGGTAAGCGCGATCGTGGGTTTGCGCACCGCGCCGCTTTGCGCGACCGCGGTCACGCCGGTGCGCGACAAGGGACCGACGACGATATCGTGCCGCGCCAATGCGTCTTCGTAGCTGGCCAGGATGTCCGGCGCCATGTCGCCCGTGTCCATCACTTCGACCTCGATGCCGTCGCGGTCGCGCTCGTGCGCCGCGAGGAAGCCGGTGCGCAAGGCATCGGCCGCGGGACCAAGCGTCCCGGAGCGCAAGGGCAGCAGCAACGCGATGCGCACTGCTGCGGCGGCAGGCGTGCTATCGATGGCAGGCAGCCTGATGGAAGGATGAATCGTGATGTCGGACTGCGCGAGCTGAATGGATGTGGCAGCATTCGTCGGCGTGGAAGGAACCGCGGCGTCGGCAGCGGTTGTGTTTGCGTGGCCGGACGCGCACAATCCGCTCAGGGAAAATCCCAGCACCAGTATCCTCGTCAATCGATGCAACATTCTTGTCTCCCAATGACCCAGATTCCTACCAACCCGCTCATCGATTTGCCGATCGCCCAGGATGTTTCGCAGCAGATTTACCCATCGTCCGCATTATATGTGGTGGCAACTCCGATCGGAAACGCCGGCGACATCACGTTGCGCGCTATCAATGTACTCTCGATCGCGGATGCGGTGGCATGCGAAGACACGCGCAATACCGGACATCTTCTGAAGCGTTACGGACTGACCAAGGAATTGATCGCGGCGCACGAGCATAATGAGCGCGAGGTTGCGGAAAGGCTCATCGCGCGCCTGCAGGCAGGCCAGCGCATCGCTCTTGTGTCCGATGCGGGAACACCGGCCGTATCCGATCCGGGCGCCCGCATCGTCGATGCGGTGAAAGCCGCCGGGCTGCGCGTGATGCCCATTCCCGGCGCGTCGGCCGGCATCGCGGCGCTTTCGGCCGCGGGCTTGCTGAACGACCGCTTCCATTTTGTCGGCTTCCTGCCTGCGAAGAACAAACAGCGCCAAACGGCGCTGGCCGAGCTGCGCAATGTCGCGGCGACGCTGGTTTTTTATGAAGCCCCGCACCGCATCGTCGAGACCGTCGATGCGCTCGCATCCGCCTTCGAGCCGACGCGGCAGATCGTGCTGGCGCGTGAACTGACCAAGCTGTTCGAAGAGATCCATCGCTGCCGTTTGTCCGAAGCCGCCGCATGGCTGGCCCATGACGCCAATCGGCAAAAGGGCGAGTTCGTCATCCTGGTCGAAGGAGCGCCTTCAGCGGTGGAAGAGGACGACGCCGAAGCCGACCGCATCCTCGCGATTCTCCTGCCGGAGCTGCCGGTCAAGCAGGCGGCGACGCTCGCCGCGCAGATCACGGGGCAGAAAAAAAATGCCTTGTATGAGCGAGCCCTTCGGATGAAAGAACTCGGCTCGTAGAACAGGTTCCAAGCCTCAGCGTTGCACGATCATCGCCTTGGCCGCGCCCGCCTTCTCCAG
>JAQGLQ010000272.1 GCA_028292785.1 Noviherbaspirillum sp.
GATGGGCGCAGTATGCACTCGTCTCAAGATCCTCGCCGGACTCGATATTTCCGAGGCAAGGCGCCCACAGGACGGTCGCGCGGCGGTTAAATTCAGCAGCCGTACCATCGACCTGCGCATATCAAGCGTCCCCGATCACGATGGCGAAACGATCGTGGTCCGGATGCTCGACCAGCACCAGATACACAAGCTGGACTCCGTGTTCCGGCGGCATCGCTTCGTTCTCGAGCGGATGCGCGCCTTGGCCGAGATCCGCCTTAAATCCGGGGGTATCGTCCTGGTGACGGGCCCGACCGGCCAAGGCAAGTCAACCACCCTGGCCGCGCTGATGTGGGCCATGCCCCGTACCATGCTCAAGGTCATGAGCATCGAAGACCCGGTGGAAACGCAGATCCCCTTCGTCCATCAGTCGGCAATCAATATCCCGGCCGGAAACAGCTTTTCTTCGCTGCTGCGCGCCTTCATGCGCCAGGACCCGGATGTCATGATGGTCGGCGAGATTCGTGACAGTGAAACGGCGCAGGAGTTTTTGCGGGGCTCCGAAACCGGTCACCTGATGCTGTCCACGGAGCACACCAACGACTGCGCGAGCACCCTGGGCCGGCTGCTGAACTTCCTGCCGGAAGATTTGCGCCGCCCGGCGATCTTCACCATCTCATCCTCCCTGCGCGCGATTCTCAACCAGCGGCTGCTGCCGGCGTTGTGCATGTGCGCCACCGAGGATGCCGATGTGACGGCCCGTCATGTGAAGCTGTTCAAGTTGCTCGGCCAGGCGCCGGACGAGTCGTGGACGTTGAGAAAACGTCACGGCTGCGCCCGTTGTGACGGTACCGGCTATTACGGCCGCGAGCTGATGGTCGAAGCGGCGTTCTTCCCGGCGGCGCATAAGCTTCAGCAAGATATCGGCGACCTGATGATGCAGGGAGTTCCGGAACGGATCCTGCATTGCGAAGGCGTTCAGCTATATACCCGCGCGGATGCCGTGAAGCGGCTGCTGTCGATGGGATTGATAGACGCGCCGACCGCGGAAGCTGCTTTGGACCTGGCGCTGGTGCATCATGAGTAGCCATTACTTCCAAGTGCGCTACCTCACGCCGGAAGGGAGTGACGTAGAGCGCCTGTTTTTCCTTCCGAGCAAACAAGAGGTGCGGCGGGAAGTGGCTCAGCTCAATGGCGTGATCCAGTCCATCACGGAACGCCGGCGTTCCTGGCTGAACCGCGAATATTACTCGCGCGAGTACAGGCTGGCGTTCCTCAAGGGACTCAGTTTTCATCTCGACGTCGGCGTGTCCGCAGGACACGGATTGATGAGTTTGATCGAAAGCGAGCCGCATCCGGCCAAGCGCGCCGAGATGCAGGCGGTACTCGAAGTGCTGGCGCGCGGCGGCCGGTTCTCCGAGGCGATCGCAGCCTTGCCGTTCATGGACCCGTCCATCGTGGTGTTGTTGCAAACGGCTGATGCGTCCGGCTCGATCGATGAAGCCATCGACGACGCCATCGCCATCCTTGAAAACAGGAGCGCGGCATGGAAGATGATCGCCACCGCGTTTTCGTGGCTGAGTCTCGATATCTTTACGGTGGTGTCGACCGTATTCGCGCTTCACTTTTACGCGGTTCCCTGGTTTCGCAACAACCCGCCGGGGGTGCTGAATCCGGCCACGCTGGCGGAATACGAGCGCGAGCTGCAGTTGATCGCCGCCACCAGTCAGTGGCTGATGGTGGGCACGGTGATAACGATGGTGCTTTTCTCCCTGTTGTTACTAGCTTTTTTTCGCGGCAGCGCCGGAATGAAAGCATGGCTGCAGGAACGCATCGTGCAAATGCCTTCGTTACGCGGCGTATTCCTCGACGGCGCGCTTTCCGATGGCTTCATGCTGATGTCGCGCATGGGAAAAAACGGCGTGCCGATGGCGCTCGCGCTCGAGTTGCTATCCACGTTCGCATGGATCGATTCCGTCTCGAGGTTCTGGCGCCGCGTGCAGCAAGCGCTGAACGAGGGCGCGGATACCCACCATGCCTTCGCGGCCGGCAAACTCCTCGGCCAGCAGGAGTTGCTCGCGTTGTCATCCCACCAGAATCGCGACCACTTGTCCAGAGTGCTGGCATCCATGGCACAGCGCCGCCGTGACATGGCGCAGACGGGGACTCGTCGTTTCATTCGCATATCGGTGGTGATCACGCTCATATACATGGTGCTCGTGATCTGTGTGGTGTTCTGGCTGCTGTCCCTGCAGAACACGGGTCTGTCGGGCTCGTTCGATGAATTGTTAAAAGGAGGGTATTGATGCATTTGCATGCAAGCCCAAGGGCGAAGAATCCAAAAGCGGCTGAAGCGGACGTCAGTGAATTTTTGCCGCGCACACTGATTGCCGGCGCACTGCCGATGGCCAAGGGGGTATCGGCTCCGCAGGTTGCCTATCATGCCGCCAGCCTCGCGTTGGATACCGAGCGCGTGTGCCTGATCACTTCGGTCTCCGAAGACAAGGTCAGCTATCTTGCGGGCGCCGCGGCCGACTTCGCCTCGGCGGGACCGGCCACGACGCTGCTTGCGTGCGCGCTGCCGGGGATACCGGCGCACCGGGGGTGGGGCGTTTACTATGGCGCGTTGCCGGGCAATGCCGGGACGGCGTGCGTCATTTCCACTGCGTCCGGCATCAAATGCTTTGTCGGCAGCGAAGCCGATGCGCAACGCTTTCCCGCCGCCGAGCAGCTCTCCCACCTGCCGGTGCATCACATCGCGGAAATGGACTGCGCGCTCGCCGCCTTGCCGCAGTGGCATTCCTTTACCGAGCACCAGCGCAGCGACAACCGGCTTCTCTTGAAGCGGCTGCAAATTTTCGGAGCCGCGAACGTCGCCGTCATGGCAGCCGTGTGGCTAGGCTCATCGCTCTACATCGCACAGACTTCGGTCGAGAGCGCCGACCTGGAGGGGCAGGCGCGCGCAGCCATTGCCAAAGCATCCGAAGCCTATATGAACAAGGGAGGCGGCCGCCATCCCGCATGGCATGAACTGCAAAACGTTTCGCGCTTTGTACTGAGCCATCGCGGCCGGCTGCTCAAGTTCAATCTCAAGGACCGCAGGATTTCGTGGTCGATCGAGGTTCCCGATTTCGTCACCGGAGAAGAGATCGGCAAGGCTTTCGGGCGGGGCATCCAGACGCGCAGGGAAGGCGGCATGATCCGGGTCACCAGAAATGGAGATGGTCTATGAACGTCGATCTGAAAGCGATGGACCATTTCAGGCTGAAGCTGATGGCGGCGACTTGGGCGCTTGGTCTGGTGCTTACCGTCGGCGCCGTGTCTTCCTTCCTCAATGCGGTGCATCTGCATGCGGGGGCAAGCATGCATGCCAGGAAAGCGGTGCCGAGGATCGAGCTGATTTCCTCGGTTCTACCGAGTGCGGAACTCGCCAACATCGCACAGCAGATTTCGGAGCTGCATCCGGGCGTCAAGCTCACCGTGACGTCGGGCGGCAATCTGCGGGTGGCTATCGAAAGCGAAATGCATTACAGCGCATGGCGGGCAGCGATCGCCGATCTCATGCAGTCAGGCACGCCTGAAACGGTATTCGAAACCATATCCATTTGCGGACCGGGATGCGATGGATCTTTCTGCGCAGCGGAATTCTCGGTAAAAAAATTTACTTCAACGAAGGAGAAATTAGCGCTTTAGTCGGCGCCGCCGATTTTGTTTGTTTTTTTCAACCATAGGAGTATTAGCAATGAGATATGTAAACTTGAAAAGAAGCCGCGGCATCGCTGTCATCACCATGGTGCTGTTGGTAGTCACCCTGCTCGCGGTGATTGGCGCAGTGGTGGCCACCTCGCGCACAACGGCCGTTGCCACCAGCGACCAGACGGCGCGACTGATGGCGGCAGGCGTCATCGACGGCGGCAATATGCTGAAGATCGGCTTCGATATCATGCAAGCCAAAGGAACGTCGATCGACAGCATTACCTTCGGGAGCAATGTGCCCGCCAGCGGCATTCAGGGTCTGTTCAATCTGCAGACCGGCACCGCCGTCGTACAGATTCCGCCCACGGATGCGGCCACGGGCGTCTGGATGATGGCACGGGGCGGCACGACTGCGGCGTCGGGCGGCATGGCCACATTGACGGGAGTGACGTGGCCTACGACCTTCGCGGCCGGCGCCGCGACCGCGGTCAGCGCCAATCCTTACTATGCGGTTCTGCTTACCGGCATCAAGGATTCGGTCTGCAAGCAGATCAACTACGCCTTGCGTGGCTACGATCCGGCCTACGGGATTCCCGCCATTACGGCCGCGGCACCCGCTCCGATCAGCACCGTGGTCGGCAATGCCAATGAAAACAACAGCGCCTTACTTGACATGACGGGCTTTGACTTTGCCACTCCGGGGGTGAAGGATACGTCGGGAGTCGCCGTCATGAATTTGACGGGCTACTCGATCTGCTTCAAGCCTGCTGCCGGCGCAGGCGTCGACAACAACATCTACGTCAATATCGTGAAACCGGCCTGATTCATGGCGTAACTCCTCGGGAATGGCCTGTGCCATTCCCGGCTTGTCGGGCCCCGCCTGCGACGGGCATTCAAACAAAGGTCAATCATCATGCGCCCCATCAAATCGTCTCAACACGGCATCGCCATCATCAGCATCCTTCTCACATCCGTCGCTCTGTTGGGAGTGCTGGGCGCTGTCGTCGCGCTGTCGCGCACCAATCTGAGCAGCCCTTCCACCACCAGCGCGTATGCGTCCGCGATCGTTTCGCAGGGCAACAATCTCGCCCTCGCATTCCAGAGCATGGAGAGAAACGGCATTCCCGCGACGAACATCAGCTATAACAGCGTGGCATCAGGCATTACCGACCTGCTGAACCCGGCATCGGTATCGTTGTCGCCGCAGACTCCGCCTGCACAGGCGTTCATGACTGGCGTATCGGGAACATGGGTATTCAAGTCCACGACCAGTTCAAACGCGACGACCACCACGCCCGGTGTGGGAACAGCCACCATTAATGGGATTGGCACCACCAGCGCGGACTTTGTTTTCGTTGTCGGCGACCTCACTCTGGCCATGTGCCAGGAGATCAATCGTCAGCTGAGCGGCAGCACCGCCATTCCGGCTGCGGTTGCATCGGGCAATTACGCAACATGGACAACAGCGGCAACAGCGGTGACGGCGGCGATGACGACAGTTGCGGGCATCACCGGCAGGATGCAGGGCTGTATCGCTACCACCGACGCCACCGCCCAATACGTCTACTACGTAGTCGCCGAACCGCAGTAACTGAATCAGGGAGCAGCGATGATGAACCGGCAGCATGGTTTCGCGATAATCAGCTATGTGCTTGCGGCCGCCGGCATGCTCGCGGTGATGTCGGCAATGTTGCTGCTCTCCAGTAACCGCTCGAGCACCGCTGATCAGCAATGGAGCATGGCGGCGCAAATCACCGCGCAAGGGAATCTGCTGCGCCAACGGATTCTCGATTGCGCGAGCCAGGGGGGCGACAACGGCACGGCGAACCATCCGCCTTACCCGCAGGGCAATAGCACCGTCGTGACGGCGCTGACTTGCCCTTACAGCGGTCAGTCCCTGCTGTCGGGCACCGATGGCGTATTTCTCCCGCCGCCGCCATCCGGGTTCAATGCCTGGACCTATACCAATAATGCGAGCACTGTGCAGCTCCGGCTGCAGGCGACGGATAGCGCCAGTGCCGCCGGCTACGCAGCCGCGTTGAATTCCGCGGTCGCCAGGTTCGGGGTCGCCGCAGCGATCGTGACCGCCACGAACGCTAACGATACCTTTCAGCTGACCGTATCGAATTGAGGGATCGCGTTGCGCCCCGCTTACTCCACGCGGGAAGCCACTTCCGCGAAAATATAGCCGACCGAATGCACCACCCTGATCGGTCGCGCCAGCGGACACCGTTCGTGAATCTTCCTGCGCAAGCGCGATACGACGGCTTCGAGACGGCGTACGTCGTAAGCCAGGAAATCCTTGCCGAAGCCTTTGGAAATGATGTCGCGGCGAGATACCGGGTCGCCGGAGTTCCTGATGACGATGTCAAGGAAGCTGGCTTCGAGATGGCTGAGCTCGATTTCCACCCCTGAAGGCGAAGTCAACACCAGTTTTCGGTGATTGAGGCACCAGCCGCCGGTATCGGCGACGGTCGGCGACAGTCGAAGCCTGCGGTACAGGCTCTCGACATACGCCTGCAATTCCCGCAGATCGACCGGCTTGGTGAGATAAATATCGGCGCCGCTTTCGAGGCCTTTGATCCGGCTCTCGGTTGCGGTGTGCGCCGTGACCATGATGATGCCGATCGATTTGGTCTTGCGCAGCGATTTCAGGTAACTGGCGATCGCGAAACCGTCTTCGCCCGGCAGTCCGACGTCGAGAATGACGATCTCCACCGACTCTTTCAGCAATTCCTGGTAGAGGCTGCGGCTGTCCTGAACACCGATCACAGCGAAGCCCTGCTCCGACAGGTCATCGACCAAAAGTCGCTGCAATTTGAAATCGTCTTCGGCTACGATGATGTTGATCATTTGATGTACCACCCGCTATGTCCGCACTTTATTATAGGCAGGCAAGTTAATTTCCGATAGGAAAAATTTAGAAGGATTGGTCTAATTGTTGACATCTGGTTATAAGCGGTTAACCACGAACAAAAGACAGTGACCAGTTGGAAATGCATGACACGCGCGTCGGTACCTTCGGGCGCATCTTGATTAAATGTCATTGAAAGCGGCGCCGTTTGCATCATGCCCGAGAGGGCGGTCATATGCGATGCCGCGCAGACTATGTAGCCTTTCCCAATACGGACCGCGCCATTCCACGACTGGAAGGCCTCGCAACGAATCCATATGCGTATCGGTCCTTATCCCATCCAGAACAGCGTCCGCGCCAAGCGCGTTGGCGGTGCGGATCAGACCGTACAGCATGTCCCGCTTTCTCGACCATGTAGCCGGCGACTCATGCATCGCCGGCAGCCCCATCTTCCCGAGTTTCACTTTGCTGAATGCATGATGCGCCAATCGATCGAGGCTGACCGGATTCATGGCGAAATCGTTAAGTACCATGCCGACGCCTTTACGGCGCAGAATTTCGAACGACGATTCCGCAAGCCTGGCATTCAATACCGGGCTCTTATCGATCAGTTCGAGTTCGATCCGGGAGGCAGAAAGTTTTGTGCTGTCGATGCTTTCAAGCATCCGCTCCACCCATTCGTTCGAATGCAGCTGCAATGAGAACAGGCTGAGAGAGAGCGGCAGCGCGGGAGTGGTGGAGGACAGGCGCCGATGCGCATCGAGCACCGTGAAAGCGCTCTCGAGCTGCTTCAGCTTCCATGCCCACAACCTGGCAAGCTGGCTCGCTGAAAAATTCGCGGTGCGCTCGATGTCGACCCAGCCATGCAGCCCGGAGTTCCAGCAAAGAACCCCGTGCATGCCGGTGAGATGTAGCGAACCGGGCGCGACACGCGGCTCGTAAAGGAACCGTATGCGATTTTCCAGAAGCGCATTTTCGATCGAAAATTCGGAAGAGAACATCGGGTGCCTGCCGCAGCCATGATAGAGACAGGCTCTCAGAAGGGACTTCCGGTTGCAGGCTTAATTAGCGTCCGCTAAGAAGATGACAAAGCGTCAAAGCGCTGCTTTGACGCGGCTTCCGAATTAGTAGGTGACGGTGACGGTACGCGTCTGCGTCGCGTTGCAGGTGCCCATGGCGCAGATGCCCGACTGGTTGGCTGGCATGGTCGCGGTGAC
>JAQGLQ010000244.1 GCA_028292785.1 Noviherbaspirillum sp.
TTAGCGCCTTCGCCGCCTTTGCGCGTGACTTCGACAGCTTCTGCGCGACGGCCATGTATTCCGACTTGCGCTTTTCTTCCTGCGCGCGCATCGCATCGAGATCGCTCACGTCGGTGAGCTGCTTCAGTTGAGCGGACAGAGCTTCCAGCTCCTGCGGCAGGTCGTCGGGAGCGACGTGAAATTTCCGGGACGTCGAGTGGATCGCGTCGAGGCGTGCTTCAACCTCATGCAAGCGTTTCGGATCGAGCTCGACCCTGCCGAGGTAATCGTTCAGCGAATAGACGGCTTCCTGCAACTGGATGCTCGCGGGTTCGAGAGCTTCCACCACGGGCTTGAGCGCGGCATCGATGTCGGCCAGCTTGCTCAGCTTGAGAGTCAGGGCGGCAAGCTGCGACAGCATGGGCTGGTCCGCTTCGGAGATGACGTTTACGGCTTCCTGCGCGCCTTCGATGAGGTTGGCGGCATGGGCGAGGCGGCTGTGTTCATTGGTGATTTCCGCCCATTCGCCGGGTTTCATCGCGAGCTTTTCCAGTTCGCCGACCTGCCATTCGAGGCGTTCGCGTTCGCGCAACACATTCTTCGCATTGGATTCGAATTCTTCGCGCTGCCGGGCAATCGCGCGCCACGTCCTGTATGCGGCGGCGACCGCCTTCGCATCCTCTTGCAAGCCCGCCTGGCTGTCGAGCAGAACACGCTGCGCATCGGCTTTCAGCAACGACTGATGGGCATGCTGTCCATGGATGTCGACCAGCATCTCACCGAGTTCACGCAATTGCGCGGCAGTCGCCGCCACGCCGTTGATGAACGCCTTGGAACGGCCGGCGTTGTCGATAACGCGGCGCAAGAGCGCACCGCCCTCTTCGCTGTGGAATTCATGCGTTTCCAGCCACGCGTCGGCGGCATCGCCGGTGGAAAAGTGCGCGGTGATGTCGGTCTTCGACGCGCCGTCGCGCACAACGCTGGCATCGGCGCGCCCACCCAGCGCCAGTGCCAGCGCATCGATGAGTATCGATTTACCCGCCCCGGTTTCGCCGGTGAAAACGGTGAAACCGGGAGCGAAGTCGAGTTCGATCGCGTCGACAATGACAAAGTCTTTGATGGATAGTGTGCGCAGCATAGGGAATTTATTGTGGCGACCGGAAGGGGAGCACTATTTTAGCCGCCCTTCCACCGACGGGTACTCGTTCCAGTGCAGCTTCTCGCGCAAGGTGTCGTAGTAGCTCCAGCCTGCGGGATGCAGGAAGGTGATGGTATGCGCGGAACGCTTGACGACGATGCGGTCATGATGCATCAGGCTGGTGAGCGACTGCATGTCGAAATTGACGCTGACCTCGCGGCCGCCCATGATCTCGATGACGATCTCGCTCGTATCCGGCACGACGATGGGCCGGTTGGACAAGGCGTGCGGCGCGATGGGAACCATGACGATGCCGTTCAGGCGCGGATGCAGCAACGGGCCGCCGGCCGACAGCGCATAGGCGGTGGAGCCGGTCGGTGTCGAAGCGATCAGGCCATCCGAACGCTGGTTGTACATGAAGCGTCCGTCGACCTCGACCTTCAGTTCCACCATGCCGAACGTGGGTCCGCGCGAGACGACGACGTCGTTGAAAGCCAGCCCGTCGAAAATCACCGTGCCGTCGCGGATGAGCGCGCCTTCAAGCAGGGTACGCTGTTCGGACTCGAGCTTGCCGCTTAACATATTGGCAAGCACGGTCAGCATGCCTTCCTGCGAGATGTCGGTCATGAAACCGAGGCGCCCCTGATTGATGCCGATCAGCGGCACGTTGTAGGGGGCAAGCTGGCGCGCGATGCCAAGCATCGTGCCGTCGCCACCCACCACGATCGCCACGTCGGCATGCTTGCCGATTTCCGCCGGCGTCATGGTCGTGACACCGCCGAGCGCGATATTGTGCGCCGTATCCTTTTCGAAAACGACCGTATATCCCGCGCCGGCCAGATACGCGGCGATTTCCGAGAGGGACTCCGCGATACCCGCGGCCATGTATTTTCCGACAATCGCGATGACCTTGAACTGTCGCGGGTCAGGTGAAGAAGTGGGAGGCAGCATGCTGCAGATTAGACCATAATTTACCTGGCTGTTGCAGTGCAATCTCCGCATGCTTAACAAATGACAAATATATGGCGCCCATCAAAGCTGTGCTTTTCGACCTCGACGATACGCTGTGGCCTATCGTGCCCGTGATCAAGCGTGCGGAAGCGATTCTGTATGACTGGATCTGCGTCAACGCGCCCCGGGTCGCCCGGCGGCATACGATCGAGTCGCTGCGGCAAATGCGTCTTGCATTGCTCGAGGCCCGTCCTCATTTTCATACTGATTTGCGCGCATTGCGTCACGCCAGCCTGCTGGAAGCGTTCGCCGCCGAAGGCGAGGATGCCATTCTGGTGGACACGGCGATCGAAGTGTTTTCCGCGGCCCGCAATGAAGTGACGCCATTCGATGATGTATTGCCAACCTTGTCGAAGCTGCAGGGACGTGTCGCTGTCGGCTCGGTGTCGAATGGCGTGGCCGATCTCGACGCGATCGGACTGGCGCCTTATTTTCAGGCATCGGTCGCGGCCCACCGGCACGGCGTCGCCAAACCGCATCCATCGATCTTTCATGCCGGCTGCGCCGCGCTCGGCGTCGAACCGCACGAGACGCTCTATGTCGGCGACGATCTGTTCATCGATGTGGAAGGCGCGCAGAAAGCCGGGCTGCGCGCCGCCTGGATCAAGCGCGCGGAATTGAAACCGGAGATCACCATGCCGGATTACATATGCCCCGATGTGGTCATCAGTACACTGCATGAATTGGATCAATGGTTAAACCCCGATTAACGCTGGCCCCGGCTGCCAAGCCTCGCTAAAATACCCTTATGCAACTTGATTCCCGTGCCCAAACCTTGCTCAAGGCTCTCGTCGAACGGTATATCGCCGACGGACAGCCGGTGGGTTCCCGCGCGCTTTCCAAGATCTCCGGCCTTGATCTGTCGCCGGCGACCATTCGCAACATCATGGCTGACCTCGAGGAAATGGGATTCGTCTCGAGTCCGCATACGTCGGCCGGAAGGGTGCCGACGCCGCGCGGCTATCGTGTCTTTGTTGACACGTTGCTAACGGTGCAGTTCATCGACGAGACCACGGTGGAAGCCAAGCTGCAGCCGCGCCTCAAGTCGAACTCTCCCCAAAAAATCATCACGAATGCCGCGCAGGTGCTTTCCTCCCTGTCGCAGTTCGCCGGCGTCGTCATGACGCCGAAGCATGAATCGGTGTTTCAGCAGATCGAATTTCTGCGCCTGTCCGAAAAACGCATTCTGCTGGTCATCGTGGCACCGAACGGCGAGGTGCAGAACCGCCTGCTGCTGACCGAGGTGGACTACACGCCATCGCAGCTGATCCAGGCGGCCAACTATATCAATCAGCACTACGGCGGACTCAGTTTCGACGAAGTGCGCAATCGCCTGCAGAATGAACTGCGCCAGCTGCGCGACGACATGACGCATCTCATGCAGGCGGCCGTCGAAGCCGGCACCGACGCCATGTCGGACCACGGCGACGATGTGGTCATTTCGGGCGAGCGCAATCTGTTGAGCGTGACCGATCTTTCATCCAACATGACTTCGCTGCGCAAGCTGTTCGAAATGTTCGAGCAGAAGACCGGCCTGATGCAGTTGCTCGACCTATCGAGCAAGGCGACCGGCGTGCAGATATTCATCGGCGGCGAATCGCAACTGGTGCCGATGGATGACATGAGCATCGTCACCGCCCCGTATGAAGTCAACGGCAAGGTGGTCGGCACGCTCGGCGTCATCGGACCGACGCGGATGGCATACGAACGGGTGATACCGATCGTCGACATCACCGCAAAGCTGCTGTCGAATGCGCTAAGCCACTCCTGAGATGGACCGCGACGCGTGTCGCGAGCTGGAACGCTTATCTGCTGCGATACGGACAGTCTGTCTTGCTGCAGTGCGCGTATAACGCGAGGGCGTGTTCGGAAATATCGAAACCGCGCTCGCGCGCGACCTTCTGCTGCCGCTTTTCGATTTCCTCATCGTAAAACTCTTCAACGCGTCCGCAGTCGAGGCACACGAGATGATCGTGATGCGAACCTGCATTGAGTTCAAAAACCGCCTTGCCCGTTTCAAAATGATTGCGGTGCAACAGCCCCGCCTGTTCGAACTGCGTCAGTACGCGATAAACCGTTGCCAAGCCGACATCCATGTTTTCGGTAAGCAGGATCTTGTATACATCTTCGGCGCTCAGGTGGCGTACCGAACTATTCTGGAAAATATCTAGGATCTTGAGCCGGGGCAGGGTCGCTTTCAGACCGCTGGCTTTAAGCTCGGAAGGGTTGTCGGGCATCATATTCGTCGAATCAGGTTATCTGCTTTATCATATAGCGTTTTTGCACAATTGCTCAACGAATTGAGATCCCCTATGCGAACGTCGTTCTCCAGCAATGATCGTAAACCGGCTGTGGGCAGGGCACTCTGCCTCGTTTTCGCGGCATGCCTCGCCGGCTGCGCATCGAAGAATCCATTGATGGAAGAATCGGTCGCGTCCAAGAATTCAGCGGCACCCGCGGACCGACCGCAAGCCGCAGGCATGCAAACCACCGGCCCGACCGGTGTGCGGCGCTTCCTTGGCATATTCGCGCCCTACCGGGTCGACGTACACCAGGGCAACTTCGTTTCGCGCGAAATGGTCTCCCAGCTCACCGATGGAATGCAGCGACCCGAAGGCGTCACGCGCGAGCAGGTGCGCTTCGTCCTCGGCACGCCTTTGCTGACCGACATTTTCCATGCCGATCGCTGGGATTATGCATTCCGCCTGCAAAAAAGAACCGGTGAAGTCATCACCAGCCGCGTAACGGTGTTCTTCAAGGACGATCGCCTCGGGCGTATCGAAAGCGGCGAACTGCCGACCGAGCAGGAATATCTTGCCTTCATCGCTGGCGCTGCGCCAGGCGCCTCCTCCAAATCGAAATAAACCTTCAAGCCGCCGCATGAAACAAATGAAAATTGCT
>JAQGLQ010000256.1 GCA_028292785.1 Noviherbaspirillum sp.
GACGATCGTACTGCGGCATCCTTTCCAATAGCCGGCAAAAGGTGGATTGAACCATGCCTATCTCAACCGAAAAAGATTTGTGGGTTACTTGGGACGAGTACTACCGAGCCATCGAAGGGCTCGCGAATATGATCCATGTATCAGGATGGACATTCGATCAGGTGCTGTGCCTGGCTCGTGGCGGCTTGCGGCCGGGGGACATTTTTTCCCGGATTTTCGACGTTCCTCTCGCGATTCTGTCGACCAGTTCCTATAGGGAAGAAGTAGGAACCGTACAAGGTGTGCTGGATATCGCCAAACATGTCACGATGACCAAAGGAGTCTTGTCAGGACGGGTATTATTGCTTGATGACCTGGTGGATTCCGGGGTCACGCTTGAAAAGGTACAGGCTCATTTGCGTGAAAACTTTCCTGCGATAACAGAGGTGAAATCTGCCGTTATCTGGTGCAAAGGCTGTTCGTCCATTCGGCCGGATTACTACCTGGAATATCTTCCCACCAACCCTTGGATTCATCAGCCATTCGAGGAGTACGATAGCCTGCGGCCTCATCAGTTGAACGCATGGATGAAACGAGGCGAATTAAGCTGAAAAGAACTTGCTCCTTGATTGACAATCAAAGGAGCGTATTTCTTTGACCGTGTGCTTTATGTCAGCGTCGTTCAGGGCGGTTCAGAGGTGGCATCATGTTGGGCTCCTTTGTCCCGCCGTAAGGTCATAGCCCTGCGAACGGTGTCAGGAAGGTGCATGGAATAGGGCATGGCCGCAGGATTATTCGCCGAGGTCATAGCCCCGGCGTCATTGAGCACTGAATGTCAGCGGTCTTGGATGCTTCACATTCAGTACTGTTTCGGAAATAAAAAAGGCCCGCCAAAGCGGACCTTCTTCATTTAAACCTGGTGCCCAGAAGAGGACTCGAACCTCCACAGTGTTGCCACCGCTAGGACCTGAACCTAGTGCGTCTACCAATTCCGCCATCTGGGCGATGCGAAAGACAAGAATTATAGACGAAATCATGAATATGTCAATCTGAAGAGAAATCAAAGCTCTCGAAAACCTCCGCGTAACTTGGGGCAGGTTAAGTAAAATCTACCCGCCTCCGTTACACTAAGCCCTGACCAATAAAAATTACTAGAAGTACCCTTTTGAGCCACTATCCATACACTATCCCCAGCCGAGAGGAAATTCTCGGTATCTTGCGCGGCGCTTCCGAACCGCAAGATGCAAATTCACTTGCCGCTGTACTTAACGTCAAACCGGAGGAGTTCGATGGCCTGTCGCGTCGCCTCAATGCGATGGAACGCGACGGCCAGATCAAGCCCAACCGCAGCGGTCACTATCAACTTGCCCATCAGCCGAATTTCATCGACGGGCGTGTAATCGGTCATCGAGAAGGGTATGGGTTCCTGGCGCCTGACGATGGCACCAATGACATTTTCCTTCCTGAAAAGGAAATGCAGAAGGTCTTGCATGGCGATCGGGTGCGCGTACGCATTATCGGCACCGATCGGCGCGGGCGCCCCGAGGGATCGATTGTCGAAGTCCTCGAGAGGGCGAATACCCGTGTCATCGGTCGTTTGCTCAACGAGAACGGCACATGGATCGTTGCACCCGAAGACAAGCGGATCGGCCAAGATGTTTTGCTGGCGGGGTCGCCGGGCAAGGCGAAGGCGGGTCAGGTTGTCAGTGTCGAACTTACCGAGCAGCCATCGCGATTCAGACAACCGATAGGCAAGATCGTCGAAGTGCTCGGCGATATCGATGATCCCGGCATGGAAATCGAGATCGCCGTGCGTAAATACGGCGTTCCCCATGAGTTCTCGGATGCGGCGAAAAACCTCGCGGCGAAATTGCCTGGCGAGGTGCGCGATATAGATCTGGAAGATCGGGTGGACCTGCGTGACATCCCTCTGGTTACGATAGACGGGGAAGACGCACGCGACTTCGATGACGCAGTCTATTGCGAGCCTATCAAGATCGGGCGAAGCAAGGGCTATCGACTCATCGTTGCCATCGCCGACTTCAGCCATTACGTAAAGCCGAATGATGCGCTCGACGTCGATGCGCTCGAACGCAGCACCTCGGTCTACTTTCCGCGCAGGGTGATTCCCATGCTGCCGGAAAAGCTGTCCAATGGTTTGTGCTCGCTGAACCCGGCGGTCGACCGCCTTACCTTGGTCTGTGATGCGGTCATCACGGCAAAAGGCGAAATGAAGGCTTACCAGTTCTATCCGGCGGTCATTCACTCCGCTGCCCGCCTGACATATAACGAGGTGGCGGCGATTCTGGGCAACACCAAGGGAACGGAAGCGGCCAAGCGCCAAAGTCTCGTGCCTCATCTCTTGCATCTACAGGAAATCTTCCAGGCGTTGCTGCAAGCCCGGCAAAAGCGAGGTGCGATCGATTTTGAAACGACGGAGACGTATATCGTCGCCAACGCGGCCGGAAAGATTGAACAGATCTTGCCGCGCACCCGCAACGACGCTCACCGCCTGATCGAGGAATGCATGTTGGCTGCCAATGTATGTGCCGCCGACCTCCTCGAGAAGAACAAGCATCCCGGCGTTTTCCGTATTCACGCTGGACCGACCAAGGAAAAGCTCACGCAGGTGAGAACCTTCCTCAAACAGGTGGGACTGAATCTGGGAGGCGGGGATACCCCGTCGGCATCGGATTATGCGGATCTGCTCCCGAAGATAAAGGCACGCCCCGATGCCATCCTGTTGCAGACGATGCTGCTGCGTTCCATGCAGCAGGCGGTATATAGCCCGGACAATATCGGACATTTCGGCCTGGCTTACGAGGCATATGCCCATTTCACCAGCCCGATCAGGCGCTATCCCGACTTGTTGACCCATCGGTCGATCAAGGCAATCCTTCAGGGGAAAAAATATCAGCCCAAGGGAATTGAAACGGGAGTGTTGAATACCATGCTTTCGCCCGCCGCTCGCAAGATGCAGGCGGCTGACCGGGCGGCAGGCAAAAAGAAGCCCGAGGGCGAACAGGCGATCTGGGACGCGCTCGGCATTCACTGTTCCGCGAACGAGCGTCGGGCCGATGAAGCGTCGCGCGACGTCGAAGCCTGGCTGAAATGCTATTTCGTTCGCGACAAGCTCGGCGAAGAATTTACCGGCACTATTTCCGGGGTGACGCCATTCGGCATATTCGTGCAGCTCGACGCGCTGTTCATCGAAGGGCTGGTGCATGTCACCGAACTGGGCGCGGATTATTTCCAGTACGATGAAACGCGGCATGAATTACGCGGCGAACGCACCGGGATCCGATATCAGTTGACGGACCGCGTAACGGTCCAGGTAAGCCGGGTCGACCTGGATGCCAGAAAGATAGATCTGCGCCTGGTGAACGAGCCCGCGATCCGGACGGTATTGAAAAATGAGGCGCGCCGCGCCGAGGCGGAATATTCCCGCAAGACTAATGGCGAAGCTAATGGAAACGGGACTGTCCATACCAACGGCAGCGGCAGCGGCAAGGACCGGAACGGGGGCAAGGCGAACGGCAGGAAAGCTCCGCGCAGGGAGGCCGGACCGGAGCAGGCGACGAAGGTGAGGCGGTCCAAATCCGCTTCCAAATCGGGCGAGAAGGCTCGTCCCGCTAAAACATTTGCAAAGTCGCCAAAGAAAAAAAGATAACAATGAAAAGTAAAATGATTTTCGGCTTTCACGCAGTGACTGCCCGTCTGCGCCATGATGCCTCATCTGTCGAGGAAATCTATATCGACGCGGGTCGTCACGATAGGCGTATGCAAGAATTGCTGCGTGCTGCCGAAGGCGCGAAGGTGCGGATTATTCAGGCCGACGACAAACGTCTGGACGGCATGGTCGGCACGCGTCGGCACCAGGGCGTGGTGGCCAAGGCCGGAGAATTGTCGCTGGCCCGCAATCTCGACGAGTTGCTCGACATGATCGAAGGACCGCCGCTGCTCCTGATCCTCGATGGCATCACCGATCCCCATAATCTCGGCGCCTGCCTGCGCGTTGCCGACGGCGCCGGTGC
>JAQGLQ010000271.1 GCA_028292785.1 Noviherbaspirillum sp.
CCTGGCTCTGAATAAAGCGCGCGATGCGTTCCAGCGGCGCGATCTGTTCGTCGTGCCACAGGCCGAGATCGCCCGCGGTGATGCGACCATCCTTTGTCACCGCAGTCGCTTCGACGATCACCATTCCGGCTCCGCCGGCAGCCCTGCTGCCGAGGTGAACAAGATGCCAGTCGTTCGCTAACCCTTCCTCGGCGGAGTACTGACACATGGGCGACATGACAATGCGGTTTCGCATTGTCACGGCGCGCAGCGCAAGGGGGCTAAGCAGGTCTGTTTCGGGCAACTCCCGATCGTGAGCGGCGTCCGCCGGCGCACCATGTGCGTAGGGGAACTGGTCCTCGAATCGGGAGGCAGCGGGCGCGATCATGTTGACCTCCATTGGACGTGGGTTGATTTGCGGTCCACCAAAACGTCTTAGGCACGTATTTCCGCGCTAGGTTGCGTCAGTCGGCCACATGTCACGCACACCGCATTTTCAAACGAGCAAGTACACTGCAAAGTGACCTGAACGCGACAGGAAAGAAAAACTTACAAATAGTTTTTTCTTTCCTGTGAGCAATAGTGTAGAATTAACCCAGGTAAAAATTGCTTACGTGCGAAAGTACCCGTCAGGGCCAATCGAAGTACGGAAGAAAACAAGGCGGAACAAACGTGTCGACAAAGGAAAGGCTAGAATTCAGCCAGCGCTTGCAACAAGTGCTGCGGAAAGCGGATTATGCGCCTGACAGCCCCACCCAACTGGCGCGGGAATTCAATATCCGCTTCAACGGGAATGCGATCACCGTTCATGCGGCGCGTAAATGGCTGTTGGGCGAAGCGATTCCCACGCAGGAAAAACTGCGCGCTCTCGCGCAATGGCTGGGAGTATCGGCCGAATGGCTGCGTTTCGGCGGTGAAGGCGACGACCTGCAGACCGCCAAGGCCACGCATCTCGAACACCGGCTCGACCCTAAGGACGTGGCGATCATCGAAAGCCTGCGCAGGCTCGATGACAGCCATCGCCAGATCGTGCACACCCTGATTCGCCAGTTAGTGCATGCGAACAACCGCAAATAGCATTCCGGAACCAGCAATCCTGCTGCGGTGCCGGCTGCCGGTTTAGCGAATCAAGCTACGATGCGCTCGGCGATGAAGTCCGCGTCATTCAGCTTGACGGGCCTCATCGCTCCTTTCAGAAACTTGCGGCGCGCGAGCTCTGCAATGGCATATTCGTTTTGTTTGAATGCAGCCAACTGGCTTTCCATGGTTTCAGCTGCGTTAAAATGCGAGCTTAGCGCAGCGGCTGATACGAACGCCAGATACTCCTCCCCGGCGATGTCGATCGAAAACCATACCCCGTTGCGCCCATTGTCGAAATTTCGATATGGCGTCAATTTAGTCTCCGAAGAAATTGTTACACAACAATAATCTCGGAGCAGGATTTACGCCATACCATAAACATGGGATGGCAATCGTCCCGTTTTAATGAAAGCAATTAACTTGCAACAAGCACTTTCATTATCAATTGTGCCAAAAATCGCCTAAAAGCATGGTAAATCGGCCAACTATTCAAATTTAAGTTAAATTTAATCGCAAACCGAGGCAACCAATAGCGAACTCCCCTGTCCTAAGAATGCTCACTAGAAACGTTGCTCGCGGCAAAGAAAAAGTTGCAAAGCGTGCATTGACATCACAGGAACCTGAATGCCCAGCTTTTCGAAGTTCTACAAAATCTCCCAGAATACCTACGTACGCATCGCCTTTGTTGTTCTGGCGCTGCTGGCTGCGGCCGGCTATTACGCATTCAAGCCGACCACGCTGCAAGACTCCAATCCGATAGTTCATTCCCAGGACATCGCGGATATCACTGCGCTGGTTGCGAACAAGGATCGCATCGAGTATCTGCTCGTCGCCAAGCCATTGTCGGATTCGCCACGCTATGTCTTCAAGTACAAGGACCAGGCGCAGATTCATGCGGTCAAGGTGCCAAGCACCTCGCACACCAATCTCGAGCGCGAAGTCCTCTTGAAGAATGCGATTCCTTATGCGATCGCCAACGACGAATACCTCGCGACGCACAAGTCGGTTCTCCAGGATACCGACGGCGAAACCGGCGTCCTCGCGGAAATCATGACTTTCATGTCGCGTAACGCGGTCGGCCTCGCGCTGCTGCTGTTCGTCATCATCGGCATGAAAAAAGGCATTCCGGGCATGATGGGCTCAAGCGCTTCGATCATGAAACCGGAACACCTCAAGGGCAGCATGGACGACCTGGTCGGCATGGAGGACATCAAGCAGGAAGTCGCGCACCTCGAGGAAATGATCGAAAACCGCGACCTCTACCGTTCGCACAACATCGACAAGCCTTTCAACGTCATGCTGACCGGCCCCGCCGGCACCGGCAAGACCAAGCTCGCCGGTTATCTCGCAAAGAAGCTGAACGTGCCACTCATCCAGGCGTCCGGGTCGGGACTCGAGTCCGGATTCGTCGGAGGCGGCTCGAAAGCGTTGAACGCCATTTACAAGAAGGCGAGCAAGCAGGGCCGCTGCATCATCTTCCTCGATGAAGCCCAAAGCCTGTTCATGCCGCGCGGACGCGGCGAGAAAAAATGGGAAGACGACACCGCCAACACCCTGCTCGGCCTCCTCGACGGCATCAAGAGCGATGAAGGCGCGGGCGTCATCTGGATCGTCGCCTCCAACTTCGACGATGCGAATACCGAGATGGATGAAGCGATGCTGCGCCGCTTCTCGGTGAAGATCAACTTCCGCCTGCCCAACAAGGCCGAGCGGCGCGAGCTGATCAAGGTATTCCTTTCCAAGAAGGACGAGCGCTGCGTCGACTGGTCCAACCTGAATCTCGACTATGCGGCCGAGATCACCGCCAACCTCAGCCCTGCTCTGCTGGAAACCGTGGTCGACCGCGCCAGCATGATCGCGATCCAGGAAAGCACGACGATCACCACGGATGTCCTGTTCCGCGCATTCGAGCGCGCCTCGATCGGCATGACCGACCGGGCCACGACCGCTGAAAAGAACAAGCAGCGCGAACGTGTCGCCCTGCATGAACTCGGCCATTTCTTCATGCAGATCGATCCATACCTGCGCAAGGGCATGCCGCTGGCCGAAGTGAAGGAAAAATCGCGTCTGCTCAAGATCAGCACCGAATCGGTGTCGAAGATCGGCGCGCTCGGCTATGTGCTTTCGTCAGGCGAGGACGTGGCGCTGCAGACGCTGGAAGAAATGGAACAGGACATCATGCAGTTGTACGGCGGCGTCGCGGCGGAAGAACTGTTCTACGGCGCGCGCGGCATCTCGGTCGGCAGCCAGAACGATATTCAGAAGGTCACCGCGAAGCTCGACCTGATGGTGAACCGCCTTTCGATGTATTCCCGCTCGAAGCTGGACTATACGCAGCTGAAAGGCGAAAGTTCGCGCGACGAAGCGCTCAAGCAGGTCGAGAGCAAGGCGGACGAACTGTACACGCGCACCCTGGAAGCGATGAAGGGCTATCAGCATCTCGCCCTCGCGCTCAAGGATACGCTGCTGGAGCGGTATGTTCTTTCGAAGGACGAAGTGTTCGAGTTGCTGGCGGAACTGACCGGCGCCAAGGAAGATGCGCTCCAGGCCGCCTGAGCAGAACGATATCCCTCGGCCGGCCTCGTGCCGGCGTCAAGCCCCTACTCGCTAGGGGCTTTTTTTGTTTGAGAATCATGCGTCCCAGAGTCACCTCCGTCGGACTGATCATGCCCGCCGATCTGTCCGAATATTATGAGTACCCGCGCCACATCGACCGCGGCAACATCGCCGCCCTGCCCGCCAAGCCAGGGGTCTATCTGTTTCGGGATCGGCACGGCGAGCCTGTCTATATCGGCAAGAGCGTGAACATCCGCAATCGTGTGCTGTCCCACCTGCGCACGGTCGAAGAAGCCGCGATGTTAAGCGAAACCAGTACCATTGATTTCGTGCGTACCGCGGGCGAGATCGGCGCGCTGCTGCAGGAGTCGCAGCTCATCAAGCTGCATCAGCCGAAATACAATGCGCTGCTCAAGCATGTCGGAGAAACTTTTTCCTTGCGGCTGGACGGGGACGCCGCACGTCCCCGCATCCTCGGTTCGTGGGATGCCGATGCCGCCGACGAGGGTACCCCATGCGGTCTGTATCAGTCGCGCGCTGCCGCTGTCGAGGGCTTGCGCGCGTTGCTGCGACAGTACCGGCTTTGTCCGGCATTATGCGGACTTGAGACGGCGACCCAAGGGCGCGCCTGCTTTTCATACCAGATCGGCCGCTGCGGCGGCGCATGCATTGGCAAGGAATCACGGGAGGCGCATAGGGCGCGCCTGCGGATCGCTTTGCGCGAACTGCAGGCCGCGGTATGGCCGTACGACGGACCCATCGGCATCGTCGAGCGCAGCGACGGCTGGCGGCAGACCCACGTGGTGGACCGCTGGGCCTATCTCGGCTCTCTCGAAGGGCGGCGCAGGAAAATCGCAAGGCCGCGCAGGCAGGTGGCCGACATCGACACCTACAAGATTCTCGCCCGGCCGATACGCAACGGGGAACTTGAAATCGTCCCGCTGGGGTCGCGCAAACGTGTGCGCGACACCATCCAGTGAACCCATCCTCGACACCAACATAGATGCCGGCAAACCATCCATCACCGCGCCCTGTCGCAACCTCCTGCGGCACCCTGATCATTAATCGCAAGGGACAGATCCTGCTGTGTCATGTCACGGGCACCAGTCATTGGGATATACCAAAGGGACTGCAGGACCCAGGCGAAAACACGCTCGAGGCGGCGATGCGGGAACTGCGCGAGGAAACCGGACTCGTATTCGACCGTTCGCTGTTCGAGGAACTGGGCTCGTTCGACTACCAAAGAACCAAGCGCCTGCATCTGTACAAGGTACGCGCGCCGGAGAGCCTGGAGAGCCTTGACCATTTGATCTGCACCAGCCACTTCGCCCACCACGTTACCGGCCGCCTGACGCCGGAAATGGATGGCTATCGCTGGGCTTCGCGCGAGGAAGTGCGGACGCTGTGCGCGCCGCGCATGGGTCAACAGTTGCTGTCGCTCGAATGGTAGCCCGCTGACGCGCCTCAGCACGAAGCCTGGAGATTGCGCGGATCCGCCGCGCGCCGTCCGAGCAGGCTCTGTCCCATCACGTACTCCATTCCCGTCGCGAGCGCCAGCAGCAGGGAGCCGACCGCCAGCATATGGGTCGAGGACAGGACGTTGGCCAGCGCCCAGAACATGCAGAGTGAAATCATGCGCAGCGCCCACAGCACGAATTCGCGGGCGAAGATGCGGTCGGGCAGCCTGCCCTTGATATCCAGCGTCCGCTGATTGAGCACTTGTTCGCTCGCGGAGAGGAACGGTCCGCCGGCGGCCTTCAGCACCGAATATCCCACATACAGCGCCGGCATCCATGCGCTTGCTCCCAGCATGATAAAAGCCAGCGCCACCACCAGGCAGGAACCGCCGAGCCAGCGCGCCCGGTTCTCCACGGCCCGGTTTTTCCGGGTGAAGTAGAGCGCCGTCGCGCCGGCCAGCGCGGCAACGGTCGTCACCGATCCGAAATGGCTGGCGGAATGCAATGCTTTCACGGCGCCGGCGGATGCCAGCGCCTGGCTCACGCCGAAGAGGCCCGACTCGAGGAAGAACAGCGGCAGGCAGGCGAGAAATTCCGGCTGCCGGATGACCGAAACCGGGTCGGTGATGGAGACCGGCGCGGTAGCGGCGATGCGGTTGCCGAACATTAGCCCGCCGACCAGGCACATGCCTCCGTAAAGCCGGAACACATATTCGCTGTTCTCCGCCGAGCCGGCGAGCAGCAGGGTCGCGGCAAGCATCGTGATAATGCCGAATACCACCGTCAGCGTGCCGGAATGGCTCGCATAGTTGTCGCGGGCGGCATCGGTCAGCAACGACATTTCGAGCGAATGACGCGCGCCCCAGGTCAGGCCGATGAATGACCCGTAGGCGATCGACAGCATCGTCACGGAACCTGCGCTGAACAAGATCAGCAGGCCGGTCAGCAGAAACCCCAGCTTGAGCAGTCGCTTGCCGTCCAGGTTGAATCGCGGCCCGAAAAAATACGCGAGAAAAGTCGATGCCATCGCCGTGGTCAGCATGCCGGCGGTGTAGCGGAACATTGCATTGACGTCGTTCGCTCCTACTACGAAGTAACCTATGAATCCACCCATGGTTGCGACTTCGCCCTGCAAGGAAATG
>JAQGLQ010000275.1 GCA_028292785.1 Noviherbaspirillum sp.
TGGAAAGACATCGTGACCGATGTTCATAAGGAATATCCCGACGTCGCGCTCGACCACATGTATGTGGACAACGCTGCCATGCAACTGGTGCGCGCGCCGAAAAAGTTCGACGTGATCGTTACGGGCAACATGTTCGGCGATATTCTCTCCGATGCGGCGGCGATGCTCACCGGTTCAATCGGCATGCTGCCGTCGGCATCGCTGGATGCGAACAACAAAGGCTTGTATGAGCCATCTCATGGATCAGCGCCCGATATCGCCGGCAAGGGTATCGCAAATCCTCTCGCGACCATTCTTTCCGCCGCGATGATGCTGCGTTTCTCGTTGAACAAACCTGACCAGGCCGATCGGGTGGAGGCGGCGGTCAAGAAGGTATTGGCGCAGGGCTTGCGTACACCCGACATCCATGAAGAAGGCACGACCAGGGTCGGCACGGCCGAAATGGGCGACGCGGTGGTCAAGGCGCTTGGCTAGCAAGGCAGTTTTTTAAATGTAATCGAGGGAGATAATCGTGAAGTTAGTTGGCTTGGTGGGGTGGCGCGGTATGGTGGGCTCGGTCCTGATGCAGCGCATGCAGGAAGAGGGCGATTTCGATCATATCGAGCCGATATTCTTTTCGACATCGAATGCAGGCGGAAAAGCGCCGGAAATGGCGAAAAACGAGATCACCCTGAAAGACGCCAACAACATTGATGAACTCAAGAAGTGCGACGTCATCATTACGTGCCAGGGCGGCGACTACACCACCGAAATATTTCCGCAGTTGCGTGCCGCTGGCTGGAACGGTTATTGGATCGACGCGGCATCCGCATTACGGATGAACGATGACGCCATCATTATTCTCGATCCGGTAAACCTTGATGTCATCAAATCGGCATTGCGGCGCGGGGTGAAGAATTACATCGGCGGCAATTGCACGGTGTCCTGCATGTTGATGGGGCTGGGCGGCTTGTTCGAAAAAGATCTCGTCGAGTGGACGACATCGATGACCTATCAGGCCGCGTCGGGAGGCGGCGCTCAGCACATGCGTGAACTGCTGACTCAGTTCGGCACAATCAATGCGGAAGTGAAGGCTTTGCTCGATAACCCAGCGTCGGCAATTCTCGAGATCGATCGCAAAGTACTCGCCAAGCAGCATGGTTTCTCAGCGGATGAAACCAAGCAGTTCGGTGTGCCGCTGGCGGGCAATCTCATTCCCTGGATCGACAAGGATCTGGGCAATGGCGTGTCACGCGAAGAGTGGAAAGCGGGCGCCGAAACCAACAAGATCCTCGGCCGTGGCGAAGCATTCGGCGCTGGCGCCAAAAGCGCGATTCCGGTTGACGGGCTGTGTGTGCGCATCGGAGCGATGCGCTGCCATTCGCAAGCATTGACTATCAAGCTGAAAAAGGACATTCCGCTCGATGAGGTAGAGGGCATCATCGCTGATAACAATCAATGGGTGAAGGTTGTACCCAATAATCGCGAGGATTCCATGAAGGACCTGACACCTGCTTCCGTGACTGGAAGTCTGACTATTCCTGTCGGGCGTCTGCGTAAGTTGCAGATGGGCGGTGAATATTTGTCAGCCTTTACCGTCGGAGATCAGTTGCTTTGGGGTGCTGCCGAGCCATTGCGCCGCATGTTGCGCATCGTGCTGGCGGACTAAAGCTTGTTGCCTCGGACCCGGTTGCTCTTTCTTCATGAGGTAAGTGAAGCTGGAGAACCGGGTCCAGTTTGTTGCGTATAAGCAACATATGTTTGCCGATCGTTCTCGATAGTGCTGTCGACAAAATTTACGATCATTGGCAAGATGGGCACACTTGCACGCCTTGGTGCAGGATGATATGGTGAAAGTTCCTCGAATCAATGCCCCCGGATGCAGCGCGTCTGTGCTGAGTCAAAACAAGCAATCGGAATGCCCTCTATGCCACGAAAAATGCATTCACATTTCCAGTCCCCATCTCCGTTATTCAACCTGAAAACTCTCAGCGCTGCAGTTATCTCCGCACTGTTGATGACGAGCGCCGGGGCTGCTGGTCTGGGCAAGTTGACCGTGCTGTCGTCCCTCGGGCAGCCGCTGCGCGCGGAGATCGAACTGACGTCGGTGTCCAAAGAAGAGGCCGGAGCGTTAACCGCCAAGCTTGCATCGTCCGATGCGTTCAAGCAGGCAAATATCGACTTCAATCCCGCGCTGATGTCCTTGCGCTTTACGATTGATCAGCGCGCTGGCCGGCAGTTCATACGAATCACATCGACCCAGGCGGTTAACGAGCCGTTCGTCGATATGCTGCTGGAACTCGGCGGACCGAACGGTCGATTGATTCGCGAATACACTTTTCTGCTTGATCCCGCGGACCTGCGTTCGACGCAGACGGCACAGACCGCGCCGGCTTCCGTACCTGACTATAGCGCGGCAAATAGTACGCAAGCCGCTGGAGCCAGGCCGACCCCGGATACCAGACCGCAACCCGCCGCCAGAGCCGCGCGGCCAACCGCTCCCGCACAGTCCCCAGCTTCGCAAGCCGACGCAGATGCAGGCGAGTATCGCGTAAAAAACGGCGATTCTCTTGCAAAGATAGCCAATCGGATAAAGCCGTCCGGCGTATCGCTGGACCAGATGCTTGTGGCCTTGTATCAATCGAACCCCGATGCCTTCGTCGGTCAGAACATGAACC
>JAQGLQ010000280.1 GCA_028292785.1 Noviherbaspirillum sp.
CCCGTGCCTATGTCCATGCGCTTGAAAACGACAGAACCATCGGCCATGTCTATGAACTGGCCGGCCCGCATGTCTATACCCTGAGGGAACTCGTCAAACTGGCCGGCGGCTACACCGGCCATCCGCGGCCGGTGATCGGACTGCCGGAATCGCTGGCCCGGTTTCAGGCCATGGTGATGGAATACCTGCCCGGCGAACCGCTGCTGACGCGCGACAACCTCGATTCCATGAAAATCGACAACGTCGCATCGGGCCCCATCGATCCTGAACTCGGCATCGTCCCAACCGCGCTCGAAGCCGTTGCGCCGTATTACCTGACCGGGCAAAAGCCGCATAGCGGCGTCGAGGCGGTGCACATTCATCCAAGGCAATGACCGGCGCCTTGCCGATTTGGAAAAATCCGGCAAAAGCCTTATTCTCGAAGACTGCCGGCGGCGCTCGCTGGCTGTTCCGGTTCGCTCCCCTGCATCGGACGGACGGAGACCGGCCGGACCGCTACTCACTTTTACCTGACGTTACGCATGCAAACCACAGAACTGGATCCACAGGTGTCCCAGGCACTCGATGCCGCGGAAGAAAGAGCCGGACTGAAACTCGTCATCGGCAACAAGAATTATTCGTCATGGTCGATGCGTCCATGGGTAGCGATGACGGCCTTTGGCATTCCCTTCGAAGAAATACGCATCGGCCTCGACCAGGCCGAGACCACCGCGCGCATCGCGCGTTATTCTGCGGCCGGACGTGTGCCGGTATTGATCGCGGGCGACATCGTCGTGTGGGATTCCCTGTCCATCTGCGAATATCTGGCCGAGCAGTTTCCGGACAAGCACATGTGGCCCGGCGACGTCGAGTCGCGTGCCATGGCGCGTTCGATATGCGCCGAAATGCATTCCGGTTTCACGGGCCTGCGTTCGGCCATGTGGATGAACATCCGCGCGCGTTTTCCCGGCAAGGGACGGACACCCGGCGCGCAGGCCGATATCGGCCGCATTTGCGAGATATGGGAAACCTGCATGGCCCGTTCCGGTCCGCATCAATTCCTGTTCGGCGATTTCTCGATCGCCGATGCGTATTTCGCGCCGGTGGTCATGCGTTTCCGCACCTATGACGTAGCGCTGGCGCCGGCGCTGCAAGCCTATGTGGAGCGGGTCGCCGCATATCCTGCAGTGGGGCAGTGGGTGGAGCAAGCCATTGCCGAAACCGAAAGCATCGACAAGTACGACGTTTATCCTGAATGAAAACCTATATTGTCGGCGGCGCGGTACGCGATGAATTGCTCGGCCTGCCGGTGCAGGACCATGACTATGTCGTGGTCGGCGCCACGCCCGAAGAGATGATCGCGCGCGGCTTCACGCCGGTGGGCAAGGACTTCCCGGTGTTCCTGCATCCGTCCACGCGCGAGGAGTATGCGCTTGCGCGCACCGAGCGCAAGACCGCGCCCGGCTACAAGGGCTTCGTGTTCCATACCGAGTCCGATGTAACGCTGGAACAGGACTTGGCGCGCCGCGACCTGACCATCAATGCGATTGCGAAGGCCGAGGACGGCTCGATCATCGATCCTTTCGGCGGCCGCGGCGATATCCGGGACAGGATTTTTCGTCATGTATCCGAAGCGTTCGCCGAAGACCCGGTGCGTATCCTGCGCGTGGCGCGCTTTGCCGCGCGCTTTGCCGATTTCACCGTCGCGCCGGAGACCAACGCGCTGATGCAGGAAATGGTGCGCGCCGGCGAGGTCGATGCACTGGTGCCTGAACGCGTATGGCAGGAACTCGCGCGCGGCCTGATGGAGTCCCGGCCCTCGCGCATGTTCGATGTGTTGCGCGGCTGCGGCGCGCTGAAGCGCATCCTGCCGGAACTCGACGCCCTATGGGGGGTGCCGCAGCCGGCGAAGCATCATCCTGAAATCGATACCGGCGTGCACGTGATGATGGTGATCGATCATGCTGCCCGGTGCGGGCACCGCCTGCCGATCCGCTGCGCGGCACTGATGCACGATCTCGGCAAGGGCGGCACGCCGCCATCGGAATGGCCGTGCCATCACGGGCACGAAGAACGCAGCGTCCGCCTGGTGGAGACGGTCTGCAAGCGATTGAAGATTCCGAACGACTGCCGCGATCTGGCGCGCATGACCGCACGCGAGCACGGCAATGCAGGACGCGCATTCGCACTGCGCGCGGACACGATGGTCACGCTGTTTGAACGGTGCGACGCCTTCCGAAAGCCGGAACGATTCGTCGACATGCTGCACGCGGTGGAATGCGATCACCGCGGCCGAACCGGCTTTGAAGAATCGCCGTTTCCTCAGGCTGCCTATCTCGGCCAGGCGCTATCCGCGGCCCGTGCCGTCGACGCCGGCGAGGTCGCGCGGCGTTTCTCTGATCAGCCCCAGCGTATCCCGGAGGAGGTACACAAGGCGCGGGTGCAGGCTGTCAGCGTCATTGTCCATACAAGAAATAAAAATAATCCGGGTTAAAGATCGCATCATGTTCGTTCCAGCATCAGCCCTCAGGGAGTTACTAAAGACCAACTTATCTGTCGGTTTTTAATCACATTGCGCCGTTCATGTACTTCCTGACATTGATATGGCCCAATTCACTCGCATTTGGATGGTAAGTAACTGAAAAGCTCAAAAGTATGGCTTACAATGAATTTGTGCATTGCACAAAGGCGACGAAGCCACAGTCAATATCGAAAGTGGGCAAACGTTGCGCAACCATTTGAATGAAAGACAATGACCATTGATGAACAGCATGAAGTAGCGAAACCCCTGGCACGCGTCAAGGAGCTATCCGAGCGCGACCGCAGGCGGCTGCTGATGCATTTTCTCGAACTTGATAGCAACGACCGGATGTTGCGATTCGGTACGGTGTTGCCGGATGAACTGATTACCAGATACGTGCAGCGTCTCGATTTCAATCGGGACACGGTGTTCGGCGTCTATAACGATGATCTCACGCTGGTCGGCGTCGGCCATCTGGCTTTCGCGCCGCGTGAAATGGTGCCCGCCGTGAGCGGCGCGACCTTGAAGGCAAGAGTGGCGGAATTCGGTGTTTCCGTCCTGGCCAGGGCACGCGGCCGCGGCATCGGTTCCAGACTGTTCGAGCGTGGCGCGATCCACTGCCGCAACGAGGATGTCGACACCCTTTATATGCATTGCCTGGCGACCAACCAGACGATGATACATATCGCGAAGAAGGCCGGCATGCAGATCCATCGCGACGGCGGCGAAGCGGATGCCTACCTGACATTGCCGCCCGCAAGTCCGCGTACCGTGCTGCGCGAGGCGGTCGACGAGCAGTTCGCCCAGTTCGACTATACGGTGAAGGCGAATACGCAGGCTGCGTTCAAATGGCTGGGCAGGCTGCCTCGGCTGAAGGACAGCAAGTAACCTACACCAGGGGCAGCGCCGTCGTATCCTTGACGCGCTGCAGCGCAAAGCTCGACCTGACATCGAGCACCGCCGGATGCTTCAGCAGTGTCTCCATCATGAAGTGCGAGAAGTGCTGCATGTCTTCCACATGCACGCGCAGCAAATAGTCCATTTCCCCTGTCATCGCATAACATGCGACGACTTCCGGCCAGTGGCCGACCGCCGACGCGAAATCGGCGCGCGGCGAATGTCCATCACCCGCATCGCTGTGCTTTTCCAGCCTGACGTTCACATAAGCCAGCAGCCCCAGGCCGATCTTGTCGGGATCGAGCAGCGCGACATATTGCCGGATCACGCCGGCTTCTTCGAGGGCCTTGATCCGCCGCAGGCATGGCGAAGGCGACAGATTGACCCGTTCCGCAACTTCCTGATTGGTAAGACGCCCGTCCTTCTGCAGGATGGACAGAATCTTCCGATCCGTTTTATCGAGCTGCAGCTTTGCCATAAAAAACTCCATAATAGGTATATCACGCAATATTATTGCTCGATAAATGGATGAACGGCGATATTTTGCAATTTAATGCCGGGACTCCATGCCTATACTTCAAACAGGCGACATGCCGTGACGACGAGGAGATGCGCATGGA
>JAQGLQ010000289.1 GCA_028292785.1 Noviherbaspirillum sp.
AACGTGACCGGCTTGCATCCATCCACAGCCCACCGGATTCTGAACGACATGGTCGCCAAACGCTTCGTCGACCGCGCCGAAGCCGGCGCGTATCGGCTCGGCATGCGCCTGCTCGAACTCGGCAACATTGTCAAAAGCCGGCTGAACGTACGCGAGGCTGCACTCGATTTCATGCGGGCGTTGCACCAAAAGACGCATCAGACCGTCAATCTTTCAGTCAGGCAAGGCGATGAGATCGTCTATATCGACCGCTCCTTCTCCGAACGTTCCGGCATGCAGGTGGTACGCGCCATTGGCGGGCGCGCCCCGCTCCACCTGACGTCCACTGGCAAGCTTTTCCTGTCGGTCGATGAACCGAAGCTGGTACGTTCCTATGCCACCCGCACCGGACTCGCCGGCCATAACAAGAATTCCATTACCGATCTCGCCAAACTCGAGCGGGAACTGAGCCTGGTGCGTGCCCGTGGCTATGCGCGCGACAATGAGGAACTGGAGCTAGGCGTGCGCTGCATGGCCGCCGGCATTCGCGACGATAGCGGCAAATTGATCGCGGGCCTGTCGATTTCCGCGCCGGCAGATCGTTTGCAGGAGGAATGGGTGGAAGATCTGATCAATACCGCCTCGCAGATTTCGGCGGTGCTGGGGTATGTGTCGCATGATGCGGCGGCTTAGCCGCATATCGCATCTTTGTTTTCGTCCGCGTTATCTATTTTAAGCCAGCCGAGAGGGCCAAGCGCCCACTCTCCGGGAACCTTTAAGCAATCCTTCTGAACAGCCCATTGTGCATGTTCAGCGCGCGGAAACTTCTCAGAAATCGCGCGTCGTCATAGCCACTTTTTTCATCGATGCCCAGCAGGCCGAACAGCGGCATGCTTTCATGAAAAAGCTGCAGCACTCTACGGTGCAAGGCCGGTCCGAAATCGGCCAGGGCGCGGCGGCACAGAATCAGTTCGAATTCATTGAACGAGGCGTCAGTGGCGAGGTTGTACTGCGCCCAGGTGACGTTGTCCAGCAAACCCGATGTGAAATACATGCGGTCGCCGGTTCTGACGCAGTAATCGCCGAGCGCCTTCCTGCCGCCGCTGCGGCGATAGTTTTCTTCGTATTCGGCCATGCGTTCGCAAGCGAAACCGCCGTGCCGGGCTTCGTGCAGCACGGCTTCGTTGGCGGTGGTGGCAAAAATGCGGGTCTTGCGATACACCTCTTCTTCCAGCAAGAGGATCGCCAGCGAGCCGACCTCCTCCACCGAGGCGCACTCGGCGATCCAGACCTTGGGTGACGGCGAGGACCGCAGCCATGGGCCGATCGCCTCGCGCAAGGCGGAATAATACTCGGGATCCTCGAACATTCCCGCCGGGCGTGTGCCGATGGTGCGCAGCAGCGCTTCGGCCACGGACTCGTCATGCATCACCCTGTCGAGCAGCGACAATATCGTCCGCAATCCAAGTCCTTGCATCAACTGCCGCAGCTTCTGGGCCAGCGGCCCGCGGCGGTAGCCGCGGAAGTCATGGCCGAAGCGCTGGAAAACGCCTTCGAGCAGAAGGTCGATCTCCAGTTCTTCGATGGGTTGCCGCCCATCTCCCTCGGGGCGCGTGACTACTGATGCAGCCATACCCGCATCAGCGAAACCAGCTGCGCCACGTCGACCGGCTTGGTGATGTAATCCGAAGCGCCGGCGGCAATGCACTTGTCGCGGTCGCCCTTCATCGCCTTCGCCGTCAGCGTGATGATCGGCAGCGACTTGAAGCGCGGAATACTGCGGATCGCGCGCATCGTGTCGTAGCCATCCATTTCCGGCATCATGATGTCCATCAGGACGATCTCGATCGATGGATCGCGTTCCAGCACTTCGATGCCATCCCTGCCGTTCTCGGCGAACGACACCTTCATCTCCTGCCGTTCGAGCACCGAACTCAGCGCGAAGATGTTGCGCAGATCGTCTTCGACTATCAACACCTTGCGGCCGGCAAGACCGCCGTCGGCGGCATGGATCTCATCGAGCATCCGACGCTGCACTTCCGGCAGGTTGGCATGCGCGCGGTGCAGGAACAGTGCGGTCTCGTCGAGCAGGCGCTCGGGCGAACGCGCATCCTTGACGACGATAGTCTTGGCGACGCGCTTCAGGCGCGTAACTTCCTTGCGGTTGAGCTCCTTGGCGGTATAAACCACCACCGGCAAATTGCGCAGGCTCGGATCGTCGCCGATCTTGTCGAGCAGGTCGAAGCCACTGATGTCCGGCAGGGTCAGATCCAGCACCATGCAATCGAACTGCGAGGACTTGAGCGCTTCCAGGGCCGCTTCGCCGGTGTCGACGGCGACGATCTGCACATCGGTGGCGCCGATCAGCTTGACGATGGATTCACGCTGCATCTTGTCGTCTTCCACCACCAGCAGGCTGGGCTTGCCGCGCGACAGGAAGTGCTGAATGCGCGTGAATTCCTCCTGCAAGCGTTCGCGGCTGACCGGCTTGTTGAGATAGGAGATCGCGCCTTGGCGCAATGCGCGTTCCCGCTCCTTCAGCGTGGAAATCACATGCACCGGAATGTGGCGGGTACTCGGGTCGCGCTTCAAGCGATCCAGAACGGTAAACCCGTCGACGTCCGGCAGGTCGATGTCGAGCAGAATGGCCGCCGGCAGATAATCGCGCGCCAGCGTCAGCACCGCGTCACCGTTATGCGTGACGATGCCCTTGAAGTTCTTCTCCCGCGCATAATCGAGCACGATCTTCGCGAAACGCACATCGTCCTCGACGATCAGCACCGACGCTTCGCCCGGCGACACCAGCGCACGGTCGTCATGCGTGGTGTCGGGCTGCAGGCGCGGCATGTCGAAGCTGGGCTGCGGCTCGGACGTTTCCACCTCGTCGATCACTTCCACCGCCTGCACATCGGTATAGCTTGCCTTCGACGGAATCACCTGCACGCGCGAGGACGAGGACTTGGACGGCAGGTCGTAGCTCTCGAAACCATGGCGGTTGTAGGGCATGAACAGGGTGAAGGTACTGCCGACGCCGACCACGCTCTCCACCCGGATTTCTCCGCCGAGCAGACGCGCGAGTTCGCGGCTGATCGACAGGCCGAGGCCGGTACCGCCGTATTTGCGGGCGGTACTGCCGTCGGCCTGCTGGAATGCTTCGAAGATCAGCTGCAGCTTGTCGGACGCGATGCCCACACCGGTATCCGTAACGGAGAACGCCAGCACCGCATCCGCTTGCGCGAGGATCGGGTGATCCGGGCTCCAGCCCGATTCGGCTACCCCGATGGATAGCGACACCTGGCCGTGCGCAGTGAATTTGAACGCGTTGGACAAGAGATTCTTCAGGATCTGCTGCAGGCGCGTGGTATCAGTCATGGTCGCGACCGGCAGCGACTTGGACAGCTCCACCTCGAAGCTGATGTGCTTGGCTTCCGCCATGTGCCTGAAGGTGCGTTCCACGTAGCCGCGCAGCGTCTGGAAGCGGCATTCGCTGACTTCCAGCGTGACCGTGCCCGACTCGATCTTCGACAGGTCGAGAATGTCGTTGATCAGCGTCAGCAGGTCGCTACCCGAACCGTAGATTGTCTTGGCGAATTCCACCTGCCGCTCGGACAGGTTGCCTTCCGGGTTATCGCTCAGTTGCTGGGCCAGGATCAGCAGGCTGTTCAGCGGCGTGCGCAACTCATGCGACATGTTCGCAAGGAACTCGGACTTGTACTTGGAGGACAGGGCGAGCTGCGTGGCCTTTTCTTCGAGCGCCAGCTTGGCCTGCTCCACCTCGCGGTTCTTGCGCTCCACCTCGATGTTCT
>JAQGLQ010000302.1 GCA_028292785.1 Noviherbaspirillum sp.
CGTAGACCGTGAGCAAGCCGATCTGTACCGCGGTGAGCGCTTCCATTTCGACGCCGGTTTTGCCGTAGGTCTCCACCCGGGCGGTGCAATTTACGCTGGATTGGCCGGCATCGATGCTGAAGTCGACCGCGACGCGGGTGAGCGCAAGCGGATGGCAAAGCGGAATCAGATCGCTGGTGCGCTTCGCTGCCATGATCGCGGCGATACGGGCAATGCCCAGCACATCGCCTTTTTTGGCGGTCCCTGACTGGATGATGGCGAGCGTCTCGGGTTTCATGCGAATCGTGCCTTCGGCGATCGCGATGCGATGGGTGTCGTCTTTCTCACCGACATTGACCATATGGGCCTGGCCGGTCGAATCGAAATGCGTCAGGCCGTCGTGAGGAAGGCTGCGGGAGCCGCTGTCTTTATCGGGATTCATACGTAAACGGAGAGAGGTTGATTCTTGAACGAACTAGGGGTGCGGGTATCATATCATCGTCACACCGATCGATTTTCCCATGCGACCGCGCCGTTATCCATCACGGTCCGCGCAGTGCGGGAATCGTGCAAGGCTTCCTGTATTTTTCCGGAGCGATGATTGAATAAAATGAAACTACGCTTGGTCGTGAACGCTGCATTGGCATTCGTCTGCACGCTGCCGGTCGCTCCGGCCTTCACCCATGCGCAAGGTCTGCCCAGCCTCGGCGACACCGACCGGCAAGAGCTCTCGCCACTGACCGAGCGCAAGCTCGGCGAACAGATCATGCGCGACATCCGGCGCGACCGCGATTATCTCGATGACGGGCCGGTGCTCGAATACCTGAATAATTTCGGCGCGACGCTGCTTGCCGCGACGCCGGAGGCGCGCGGCGAGGCGGGCTACGATTATTTCTTTTTCGCGGTGCGCGATCCGATGCTGAACGCGTTCGCCTTGCCGGGCGGTTTCATCGGCGTGCATTCCGCACTGGTGCTGGCGGCCCAGAACGAATCCGAACTTGCCTCCGTGGTGGCGCATGAGATCGGCCATGTGTCGCAGCGACATATCGCGCGCATGCTCGGCCAGCAACGGCAGGATGCATTGATTCCGCTGGCTTCGGTGATACTCGCCGTACTGGCGTCGCGGGCCAGCCCCGATGCGTCGGGCGCGCTGCTCATGGGCGGCCAGGGTCTGGCGCTACATCGTCAGCTCAGCTTCAGCCGCGACGCCGAGCGCGAAGCCGACCGTGTCGGCCTGCAGATTCTGCGCGAAGCCGGCTACGAAACTTCGGGCATGATCGCGTTTTTCAAAAGAATGCAAAATGCTTCGCGCTCCTATACGGATGCGCCCGCGTACCTGCGTTCGCATCCCCTGACAACCGAACGGGTCGCCGACATCGAGGCGCGCATACGCGACCAGCGTTACAAGCAACGTCCCGACAGCCTGGATTTCCAGCTGATCCGCGCCCGGATGAGAGTATTGCAGGATACTTCGGCGCAGGGCCTGCGCGACGCCGCGACGGTGTTCGACCTGCAGGCACAGAAAAAGACCAGGATCGACATGGCGGCGGCGAGATACGGCCTCGCATTGATCGCGCTCAGGCAGGGCGCGGTCGACAAGGCGCAAACCCTGTTGCAGGCTGCCCGCGATGCTGCGCAGGGCGCTCCCATGCCGTCGCAGCATGCGCATAGTGCGATCCTGGCCGGCCTTGCGATCGAAGTGAAGCTGGCGGCGAATCAGCCGGCCGAGGCCGTCAGGGAAGCAGAGGCGGCGCGCGCAAGCTTTCCGCTGTCGCGCTCCATCGCATGGCAGTATGCCGATGCGCTCGGCGCGGCGGGCAGGCATGACGATGTCGTACGGTACCTGCGCGATCAGACGCAGTTATACCGGCAGGAACCCCAACTGCATGAACGCCTGGCAAAAGCCTATGCGGCGCAAGGCAAGCAGGCCCTGCAGCATCTCGCCCTGGCGGAATCGTATTCGATGTCGCTCGGCGTGATGCCCGCGCTCGAACAGCTCAACATCGCGCGCCGCGCGCCGGATGCGTCGTTCTATGAACAGGCGATGATCGATGCGCGCGAGCGCGAACTGCGGGCGCGCTGGAAGGAAGAGATGAAGGACGGGCGGAGGGAAGGCAGGTGAGGCGAGGCGCTGTGACCGCTTTCAACTTCCATCGGGTCGAGGCATCTGGCTGAATCCGAACTGTTCCGCAAGCCGGCTATCTTCAACGCGTCGGATGGCGATCCGGTTGCCCGCGTAATCCATGTTCAGCTCGCCCATGTCGTCGGGCTCGGTCATCCAGCGCATCAGCGATTCATCTTCGGCCGCCGCGCCATCGATGTGCAGTTGCGCGAGGCATTGCGCCATGTCGCGATCATCGAGCGCGGCGACCTTGCCGGTGCCGCGCAGCACCAGGCGGCCGGCATCGCTCAGCCAGGCGTCGTCGATGACGGACAACGCTTCTCCGGTATGCAGCACGAAGCCATGCGCGGGATCGGTACGCGCGATGAAAGGCGTGAGGTCGAGATTCACATAGACACGCTGCGGCCCGTTCTGGAAGTACCAGCGGCCGTGCCCGTCGTGCAGGTAATTCCGGTTGATGAAGCCCCGCAATAGCTCGTTGCGGATGACGTCGCCCGCAAGCCCGAGCGCTTGCGCGCGTTCATCGCGCATGCGCCAGTTGCCGCGCGCGTCGAGTGCCAGCCAGCCATAGCAGTGCGGCACATTCGGCCATTTGGCCATTGCCTGCTTCACGATGTCATCCATGCAGATCGCCTTTCATGCACGCGTCAGATGCGTTCCAGAAAATGGACAATGCGCTGCGGCAGCCAGTTCAATCGGCCTGGCGCCGCGCCGGTGGCGAACCCGACGTGCCCGCCTTGCTCCGGATAGTCGAGGGTGACCCGTGGCGCTGCGGTGCGCGGCAGGTGGCGGGCGGGAAGAAATGGATCGTTCCGCGCATTCAATACAAGCGTGGGAACCGTGATGTCGGCCAGTACGTGCTTCGCGCTGGCGCGGTGCCAGTAATCGTCGGTGTCTCGAAAGCCATGCAGGGGCGCCGTCACGATGTTGTCGAATTCATAGAGCGTGCGGGCCCGCAGCATGGCATCCTGGTCGAACAACGCGGGAAATTGCTTCAGCTTGTGCAGGCACTTCGGCTTGAGCGATTGCAGGAACATCCGGGTGTAGATCATGTTCACACCGCGCGATAGCGCAGCGCCGCCGCCAGCCAGATCCAGCGGCGCCGAAATCGCGCACGCGCCGTCGACGATGTCGGCCTGATGCTGCGCTTCGCCGAGCCAGCGCAGCAACGCGTTCCCGCCGAGGGATACGCCGGCCGCATAAAACTTCGAGAGCGGATATTGCTTCCGGTCGGCGGCCAGGCGGCGAATGATCCATTCCACTTCTTCCGCATCGCCCGAATGGTAAAAGCGCGGCGCGTGATTCGGCTCGCCCGAACAGCCGCGGAAATGCGGCACCGCGCCGGACCAGCCGAGCGCGGCGATATGCGCCATCAAAGCCCGTGCATAGTGGCTGTCGGACGAGCCTTCGAGCCCATGGAACAGCACGATGAACGGCTTGTCCGGCTGTCCATCGATGAAATCGACGTCGATGAAATCGCCGTCATGCGTCATCCAGCGTTCACGGCGATAGCCGACCTCGGGCTTCCTGATGCAGGTCGCGGGATAGAGGGTTTGCAGATGGCCGCCGGGCAGCCAGCGAGGGGCGGGGTACATGATGGACACGGTGCTTTCGGCCAGCGCGCAGTACGGCGCGCCGCTGATCAATGGTCAATGCAGCAGCATCGTCACCGGTATATCGGCCGGCGCTTCGCCCGGCACCACCGACGCATGATGGCTGACGAGCCGCCAGCCATACGGCGTTTTCATGTACACGTTGGTCGCCAGAATGTGGATATCCTTGGGCGTGGAGCTGGTCCGGTGGACTTCCTCGACGATGTTGTGAACCGACGTCATCAGATTCTGGGTGATATGCGCCTGGACCGGGCGGATATGCACGCCGCCCTGTTCGAAAATCTGTTCCCATGAGCTGCGGATGGCGGCGTGACCGACCAGGCGCGGTGCGCCCGGATGGATGCAGACGATATCCTCATCGTCGGCCCACAGCCGCATCACCTCATCGATATCGGCCCGGCTGATCGCCTCATAGAAGGCCGCCTCGGCGTCTTCGGCGGTCTCCATGTGCTTGCTTGATTGGGGCATGCTTGTCACCCCTCCTTTCCATGCGGAATATGCAGCGCCAAGCTCAGTGGCCCTTGACCACGGTGCCTGGCTTGAGCCGGTAGACAGTCCCGCAATACGGGCATTTTCCTTCGCCCTTGGCGTCGAGATCGAGGTACACCTTTGGATGCGAGGACCAGATCGGCATGGAAGGATTGGGGCAGTGCGCCGGCAGATCCTGCGCTCCCAGTTCGACATAGCTCATCTGCTGTTTTGCTTCATTCATGGAATTTCCAGGTTTTTCGTTAAATCAATGTCAGCCAATGCTGGTATTGAGGCGCTTTGCCCGCGACCACGTCGAAGAACAGCGATTGCAGTCTTTCGGTGACCGGCCCGCGCTTGCCGGAGCCGAGTTCGCGATTGTCCAGTTCCCGGATCGGCGTGATCTCCGCCGCGGTGCCGGTGAAGAACGCTTCGTCGCAGCAGTACATCTCGTCGCGCGTGATGCGTTTTTCGATGACTTCGATGCCGATGTCGCGCGCCATCGTGAGCACCGCGTCGCGCGTGATGCCGTCGAGGCAGGATGCGAGGTCCGGAGTATACAGCTTGCCGTTCTTGACGATGAACACATTCTCGCCGGAGCCTTCCGATACATAGCCGTCGGTATCGAGCAGCAGCGCTTCATCATAGCCGTCGGCCAGTGCTTCCTGGTTCGCGAGAATCGAGTTGATGTAATAGCCGCATGCCTTCGCGCGCACCAGCGACACATTCACGTGGTGCCGCGAAAACGAGGATGTCTTTACCCGGATGCCCCGGGTGATGCCTTCTTCGCCGAGATAGGCGCCCCAGGGCCAGGCCGCGACCGCGATATGGATGGTATTGCCCTTGGCCGATACACCCATTTTCTCGGAGCCGATCCAGACCAGCGGACGCAGGTAGCAGGACTCCAGCTTGTTTTCGCGCACTACCTGGCGCTGCGCTTCCATCACCGTCTCCATCGCGAATGGAATCTGCAACTGAAAAATCTTGGCGGAGTTGAACAGGCGCTGGGTGTGTTCCTTCAGCCTGAATATCGCGGTGCCTTGCGGCGTCTTGTATGCCCGCACCCCTTCGAACACGCCCATGCCGTAGTGCAGCGTATGAGTCAGCACGTGGATGGTGGCATCGCGCCAGTCGATCAGCTCACCGTCTTTCCAAATCTTCCCGTCGCGGTCGGCCATGGACATGTGAAATCTCTCCAGAAAATATCGCAAAACATCGATTCTAGCGGATTCAGACGTGCCGGAAAATTCATCGGTAGAATATGGTCCGCAGTCATGGACGGCTTCGGTCCGACGATCCGCGGAGCGATTGCCGTCAATGAGCCGTGGAGGCCAATTCCCTTCTTCCACCCCCGATATGGCGGCCGGAACCAGTTCGGCCGCTTTCGCAGCGGATCGATTTTTGTCAAATGAATAATCTGGAAGCGAAGAAGTCGCACGCCGAACCGGCGTCTCTCGAAAAGCAGGCCTATTGGGATGCGGTTCGCGCCTGCGCCGGAACCATGCCGGGCATTGCCGCGTGGGGCATGGTGCTGGGGATGGCGATGGTGAAATCGGGGTTGACGGTCTGGCAAGCCCTGGGCATGAGTTTCCTGGTCTTTGGCGGATCGGCGCAGCTTGCGGCGCTGCCGCTCATTGCCGCGAACACGCCGCTGTGGGTGATCTTCGTCACCGCTGTCGTCGTGAATCTGCGTTTCGTGATCTTTGGCGCGGCCATCGGCCCGCATTTCGGCCATCTGCCATGGCACAAGCGCCTCTGGTACGGCTACTTCTGCGGCGACATCACGATAGCGCTGTTTCCGCGGCGTTTTCCCGCCAATACGCTCGGCCAGCCGGAAGGCAAGCTGGGGTATTTCTCGGGAATCGGCTATTCGAACTGGTGGTCCTGGCAGACCGGCTCGGTAGCGGGCATCCTGCTGGCGAGCCAGATACCGGAAAGCTGGGGCATCGGGTTCGCCGGCACGCTGGCCCTGCTCGCAATCATGATTCCGCTGATTATCAATAGCGCTGCCCTGGCCGGCGTCGTCGTTGCAAGCATCGTCGCCGTGGCTGGGGCCGGTCTGCCGTACCGCCTGGGCCTGCTGGCGGCGGTCATCATGGGCATCATTGCGGCCATGATGATAGATACCATTCTGGACAGGAAAAAAGACAAGGAAGAGGCATGAGCGCTGCCAATCTGTGGATCACCATCGTTTTACTGACCATCGCTACCGTTTTGACGCGAAGTTTCTTCTTCCTGTTCGGAAATGCGGTCAAGCTGCCCTCAAAAGTTCAGCATGCATTGCGCTATGCCCCGGCTGCCGCGCTGGCGGCGATCGTTGTGCCTGACCTCGTGCTGAGTGGCGGCACGGTCAGTATCGGATGGGACAATCCAAAACTCATGGCGGGAATCGGCGCGGCGCTATTCTTCGTGGCGACCCGCCGCATGCTGGAAACCATCATTGTCGGCATGGTCTTATTTACACTGATTCGGCTTTCCTTCT
>JAQGLQ010000336.1 GCA_028292785.1 Noviherbaspirillum sp.
TGTTCATAGCTGCCTGGAGGAAACATGACGAGAAATGTAACCGTCTGTTACTGTTTAGGGCTGCATGTTCTTGCCCGAGAATTAACGCCGTGATGGCGAACGGGCGAATGACATAGGGAGAATCGGCCGAGCTTCAATCAGTGCGAGGTAAAAGACGCCGCACGGGAAGCCTTGCATCCGTTGCGGACACCGAACCGACTATCCTGGTGATATGTGAAATAGCCCTCATCCGGCGGTTCGGCGGTCAGCCGGATGATCATTCCGCAGTTACTCGCCACGGAGGAATTGCCGTCCTCTTCCCGCCGGGCTGCTGCCTTTACACGCGAACAAAAGGGCCGATGGACAGGCCGATAAAGACAGACCGACTTGCCGCGCCTATGTCTTCCACGGATTGACCGTGCAATGTATCGGATTGGGCTGCCCTTCCCCGCCGACGGTGCGCAGGGCCTCATCCACTTCGTGCAAGCCGAACTGATGGGTGCTCATCGCCTTGAGCGGATAGCTGCCGGAAGCGATGATCTGCATGGCGAGTTCGACCGCCTCGAAGCTGTGGCCGCGCATGCCCTTGACGTTGATGAACCTCGAAATCATCAGGTCGCTGTCGAACTCCGGGATGCGCCGGTACTTCTGCCCGCTGAGGATCACGCGGCCGCGCTTGCGGGTCAGCTGGATCGCCGAACTGACGCTGGACGGTCCGCCCGAAGCGCAATCGATGACCAGGTCGGCGAGCGTGCCGTTGGTGATCTCACCCACGGTTTCCAGCAGGTCCTGTTCGTCGATGTTGACGGTATGGGTGGCGCCCAGCTGTTTCGCCAGTTCCAGGCGGAAGCGGTCGGTCGGGTTGCCGAGGCCGGTGACGATGATGCAGGCGGCGCCCGCCTCTTTCGCCGCCACCACGCAGGCGAGCCCCTGCTGGCCCGGCCCCTGGATCACCACTGTCTGCCCGATGCCGGCGCGCCCCTGCAGGTAGGCCCACTCGACGCCATTGCCGAGCGGCAGGGCGAGCGCCGCCTGCTCCGCCGGAACATGCGCCGGCACCTTGTGGAACACCGTGTTCGGATGGAGGTACTGATATTCGGAAAACCCACCCCACAGAGCCGGCTCCTTGCTGACGGAAGTCAGCCCGTAGCGCAGGCCGCCTATCTTGAGGTCGGTCTGGTCGCACAGACGGAAATCGCCGCTGTAGCAATAGGCGCAGCGTCCGCATGGCAGGTATTCCTCGAGCGCTACCCGGTCGCCTTCCTTCACGCCCCAGCGCACGCCCGGCCCCAGTTCTTCCACAACGCCGACCGATTCATGGCCGAGGATCAACGGACCCTTGGTTTTCGGCGCGCTCTGATAGAACGGCCAGTCGGCGCCGCAGACGCCGGTCACCTCGATCTTCAACAACCCGCCTTCGTCGGACGGCGGCCGGGCGAACTCGCGCACCTCGGTGCGCTTGATATCGACCGCGACCGCCGCTTTGATCATCTTGCTGCTCATTCAAAATCCTTATGCCGGAATGGACGCGGGCCGCGGCCCGCTTCGTGGAAACGCGATGAACCCGATGCGAACCGCGGTCACAGCCAGATCGGCTTCGCGTCGGCCTGCGCCTTCAATGCATCCCTGGCCGCATCCTTGAAGGTGACGTCGGGCGGCAGCACCAGCGCGGCCGGACGCACCCGCTGCCCCACCGGATCGCGTCCCGGCGGCTGCTCGCCCTTCTGCAGCGCCAGCGCCGCCTTGCGCAGCCTGCTGCGGGTCATGATGACGCCGTTATCGGTCGACACCAGGTTTTCCCTGGTGCGGTCCTGGATCGGGCCCATGCTCTCCTGCAGCGAAGCATCCTGGATCGCGATGCCTTCGACGCCGCTGTACGTCGTACCGGCCTTCTGCGCGGCGCGGTCCATCAGATAGTCGTTGCCCTTGTTCGCCATCGGGATATAGGTGCCGGGGATCAGCTTGACGTGAACGCCGTAGCCCTCCTTCATCAGCTGCGTTTCCCTGTCGGTGAGCTCGCGCTGCGGGTGGTAGTTGTAGCTCCATGCCCAGCAGTTCTCGTCGTCGATCGGCACCCAGAAGTGGCCGTGGATGGAGGAATTGTCTCCGTGCGGAGGCACTGCCGTAAAGCACGGCATGACCCACTGCGTGACGCGCCAGTAGAAATTGCCGTTCTCGGCCTTGCGGCGCGATCCGATCCACAGGCCGCTGTCGGAATCGACCACTTCAAATCTGACCTGGAAATCCTCGAGGCTGTATTGCTTGCTTTTGCCGGCGCTTTCGAACAAGGGGTCCTTGTGCAACTCGCCGCGGTGCAGAAAGGCCGAGTGGCTGGAGTCGATGCCGCCCTCCATGGCTTGCAGCCAGTTGGATTCCTGCAGGCGCTTGGAGACGAAGCGATGCTTCGCCCCGACCATGGCGAACTCGAATTCCGGCAAGGGCGGCTGCAGCTCGGGCGGACCCATGTAGGTCCACAGCACGCCGCCGCGCTCGATCAGCGGGTAGGCGGTCAGCTTGATCTTTTCCGCATAGCCGCTTTCCACCGGCTCGGAAGGCACGTCGACGCATTGGCCGGTGACATCGTATTTCCATCCGTGATAGGGGCAACGCAAGCCATCCTGTTCGTTGCGGCCGAACCAGAGCGACACGCCGCGGTGCGCGCAGAACTCGTCGATCAGGCCAAGCTTGCCGGCGCTGTCGCGAAACGCCAAGAGGCGCTCCGACAGCAGCTTGACGCGCACCGGCGGGCAGTCGGGTTCC
>JAQGLQ010000340.1 GCA_028292785.1 Noviherbaspirillum sp.
GCATTATCTGTTTTAGCTGTTCAGGAGTGGTAGTTCAGTCGGTTAGAATACCGGCCTGTCACGCCGGGGGTCGCGGGTTCGAGTCCCGTCCACTCCGCCAAAATCAAGAAAAGGCGAACGCAAGTTCGCCTTTTTTCTTATGCGATAACATCATCGCGCCCTGTTTGTGAGCTGGCCATGTTTGAATTTATTCGCACCCATCGACGCTTGATGCAGTTCCTGCTGCTGCTGCTTATTGTTCCATCGTTTGCGCTCGTCGGATTGGAAGGCTATAACAGCTTTCGCGCTGGAGACAATGCGGTTGCCAAGGTTGGCGGACAAAGCATCACGCAACAGGAATTGGACAACGCGCTTCGTCAGCAAATGGACCGTTTGCGTCAGATGCTTGGCCAGCAGTTCGATCCAACGATGTTTGACACGCCTGAAGCCAGGCAGAGTGTGCTCGATAACCTGATCGCGCAACGCGTGCTTGCCGCCGAGGCTACGCGCAACCACCTGGCGATCACGGATCAGACTCTTCAGCAAACCATTCTTGCAGTTCCCGGATTGACGACACCCGACGGAAAATTCGATAGCGATCGCTATAGGACCTTGCTTGCCGCGCAGGGCATGACTCCTGCGATGTACGAAGCCCGTCTGCGACAGGATCTGGTCATGCAGCAGCTTAACGGCGCGATTCAGTCAACCGCATTTGCGCCTAAAACCATCGCGACCCGCCTTTCCGAACTGAACGACCAGGAGCGCGAAGTTCAGGAGTCTCTGTTCCGGCAGTCCGATTTCGTGGCGCAGGTAAAAGTCACGGATGACATGCTGAAGGCCTACTATGAGAAGAATGCACGCCAGTTCACGATTCCGGAGCAGGTCAAAGCCGAATATGTCGTCCTGAACAATGACATGCTGGCGAATCAGATTACCGTAAGCGACGCCGACCTCAAGTCATATTACGAGCAGAATTCCAAGCTTTACACTGTCGAAGAACAGCGTCGCGCCAGTCATATCCTCATCGCCGTGAAGAAGGACGCCTCCGCAGCTGAACGGTCCGCCGCGAAGTCGAAGGCCGAGAACTTGCTGACTCAGTTGCGCAAGAATCCCGGCGATTTCGCCAAACTCGCCAAAGAGAATTCGCAGGACCCCGGTTCCGCGGAACGTGGCGGCGATCTCGACTTCTTCGGCAAGGGTATGATGGTGAAGCCGTTCGAAGATGCCGCATTCAAGTTGAAGCAGGACGAAATCAGCAATCTCGTCGAATCCGATTTCGGATATCACATCATCCGGCTGACCGGCACGAAACCGGCATCCGTGCAGACCTTCGATGAAGTAAAAGGCGATATCGCTGCCGAGATCAAGAAACAGCAGGCTGCCAAAAAATATACCGAGCTCGCGGAGTCATTCACCAATACTGTCTATGAACAGTCGGATAGCCTGAAACCGGTTGCTGACAACCTGAAGCTGAAGATTGAATCGGTGTCAGGTCTGACACGCGAGCCGAATCCGAATATCGCGCCCACCGCGCCGTACAATCAGCCGAAATTCCTGAACGCGCTTTTTTCCGATGACGCGCTCAAGAGCAAGCGGAATACCGAGGCCATCGAAATCGCTCCGAATACCCTGATCGCCGGTCGAGTGGTGGAGCACAAGCCGGTGTCCACTCGTCCTTTCGACGAAGTGAAAAATCTGGTGCGCGAGCGTGTCGTTCAGGCGGAAGCGCTGAGTCTTGCCAAAAAGGCTGGCGAAGCGAAGCTCGCGGAGGCGAAAGCGAAGGGCGGCGCGGCTGGTTTTTCGGCTGCGAAGACCATCTCGCGCAGCAAGAGCAATGCTGTCAATGGCTCAGCCGCAGAAGCAATCATGAAGGCTGACGTCACCAAGCTGCCCGCTTACCTAGGCGTCGAACTGCCGGGGCAGGGTTACGGCGTGTACCGGATCAACAAGGTCGCGCAGCCGGCGACTGTCGACAATGCACGACGTCAGAGCGAACAGCAGCAGATTGCGGGCGCAATGGCGCAGCAGGAAATGTTTGCTTATATCGACGCGTTGAAGCAAAAAGCAAAGGTCAAGATAACCCCGCCGGCATCTGCACCGGCGGCAACAGACACCGAGAAATAAGCTGGCATATATCTGGAAGCTTGGACGGAACAAGAAAGGGAACAAGAAAGCCGCTGCGACAGCGGCTTTCTCTTATCCGGTCCGGTTCAGTGGCTTCCCGGGACGATGTAAGACACGCTCTTAGTCCGGTTGCCGGATTCTTTCACTTCGCCAGCAGCGGTTTCAAATGTTGCCAGACGTTGTTGAAGATGATCGGCTGCGCATTGCCCGTCGGATGAATACGGTCAGGCTGGAAAAATTGCTGTTTATCAGCAATCCCCTCAAGAAGAAACGGCACGAGCGGAACGCGGGCCTCTTTCGCGATCTTTGGATACATCGCCGCGAATTTTTCCGTGTACTGACGGCCGTAATTCGGCGGGATCTGCATGCCGACCAGAAGCACTTCAGCCTTTGCCCGCTTCGCGGCCGAAATCATCGCGGTCAGATTCTGCTCGGTTGCCGCGATCGGCAGGCCGCGCAGACCATCGTTAGCACCAAGTTCGAGAATGACGAGCGAAGGCCGATGCTGATCGAGCAATGCCGGAAGGCGGGACCTGCCGCCACTCGTCGTTTCGCCGCTCACGCTAGCATTGAAGATGGAAGTGGCGATATTTTCTTTTTTGACATGCTCTGCCATCAAGGCTACCCATCCGGAATTTCGTGCGAGACCGTATTCCGCTGACAGGCTGTCGCCAAGCACAAGTATCGTATTTGATGCAGAATAAGCGCTCGCCGTGACGAACACACACGCCAGTGCCGCCATAACGCGGAATCCTTCAGTCCATTTTCCCCATTTTCTAAAACCCTTTTGCATGCGAGATCCTTCCGAAATTTCGTCGGCCGTTGAAGTCATCAATTTAAGCAAGCGTGTTGCGGATGCGACCGGCGAACTAACCATCTTGCAAAATATCGATTTTACCGTGCGCCCTGGCGAGACGCTGGCGATCGTCGGCGCGTCGGGTTCAGGGAAATCGACGCTGCTTGGCCTGCTAGCCGGACTGGATACGCCGTCGCAGGGCACGGTAAAGCTCGACGCGGTGGATATTTTCGCGCTCGATGAGGACGGACGCGCCGCGCTACGGCAAGGAAAGCTCGGTTTTGTATTCCAGTCCTTTCAGTTGCTCGGGCATTTGAATGCGTTGGAAAATGTGATGCTTCCGCTTGAGCTGCGGCGTGACAAACAGGCGCGCGAAAAGGCGGAGCAAATGCTTGGCCGCGTAGGACTGGCAAGCAGGCTGAGGCACTATCCAAAGTATCTGTCCGGCGGCGAACAGCAGCGCGTGGCGCTGGCGAGGGCATTCGTCTCGGAGCCGCCGCTCCTGTTCGCCGATGAACCGACAGGAAGCCTTGACGCCGCCACGGGCGAAGCCGTGATTCAGCTGATGTTCGAACTGAATCGCGAACGTGGGTCCACCCTCATCCTGGTTACCCATGACTCATCGATCGCCGCTCGCTGCGACAGAACGATTACCATCACGGCCGGACGCTTGAGTTGATGTGCCTTGGCACATGCATCCCGATAAGCTGATTGAGCGCTGAACGAATATAAGGAATCAGTTCGCCGGCCGTCAGACCAACCGGTCCGATGCCTTCGGACACCGCGACATCCGCTGCATGCCCGTGCAGCCAAGGCCCTGCCAGTGCCGCTTCCCACGCGGCCCAACCCTGCGCAAGCAACGCGCCGCATACACCCGCGAGCACGTCGCCGGTGCCTGCCGTGGCGAGCGCCGGATTACCGGTGGCGTTGATGACCGCAGTCTGATCCGGCCGCGCAATGACGCTGCCCGAGCCTTTCAGTATGACGATTGCATTGAAGCGGACCGCTAAGGTTCTTGCGGCTGCGAGACGATCCGCCTGTACGGCTGCAGTCGTCGTCGCGGATAAGCGGGCAGCCTCGAGCGGGTGGGGTGTCATGATCGTCGGGCCGCGGCGTCCTTCAAGCTTTCGCTGCAGGGCAGGCTCGGTTGCGATGATATTCAAGGCATCGGCATCGAGCACGAGTGGCCTCATCGTCTCAAGAATGCGTGTGAGCACGTCACGAGCAATCTCGGAGGAGCCCATCCCCGGGCCGGCGACCAGTACGCCGGAATCGATGTCAAACTCGCTTGCGGAGCGGCACATCAGTTCGGGCTGCATGCTGTCGTAGGCTGGCGCCGATTCAAGAAAGACTGCGAACACGCGCCCCGCACCGCACTTGACTGCCGCACGTGACGCGAGAATGACCGCACCCGCCATGCCGCGCGCGCCGCCGACAACGGCAAGGTCGCCATAACTTCCCTTGTGCGAGGCATGAAGGCGCCGGCGTAGCGCCGCTGCAAACAGGCCGACGTCAGTCAGCCATGCGGACGGCGTCGGAAAATATCGGTCGGGAATATCCAGCGCCGCGACCTGCACGAGGCCCGCATAATCGCGCCCGGACCCGGTATGCAGTCCGCATTTGTTGCCGATGTAGGTGATGGTATGCGTGGCAGCTACGGCGACGCCATTGCCTCCAACGACATTGCCGGTATCCGCGTTCAGTCCGCTGGGGATATCCAACGCCACGACAGGACAGTTCAGGACGCGCATGCTGAGCACTGCATCGCGCATGGCCCCGGCGATGGGGCGCGCGAGTCCGATGCCGAACAGCCCGTCGATTGCCAGCGACCATTTTCGCGAAATGAGTTCGTGCAGACACGCGGTATCCGGAAATTCGGCAGTACTTTGCCGCGCGCGTAGCAGCGCCTGCATTGCGTCAGCCGAATAACGCGTTTCGTCTCCATACAGCATGACCGTGACGGGCAGGCCGGCCGTGCTCAAGCGATATGCCGCTTCGAGCGCATCGCCACCATTATTGCCAGGCCCTGCGAATACAAGAATGCCGGCCGACCCGTCGACCATGCCGGCCAATGCAAGCGCAAGATTGGCAGCGGCCTGCCCGGCGCGCTGCATCAACGTGCCGGGGGGCAGATCAACGATCGCCGCGCGCTCCACGTCACGGATTTCGGCTGTCGTGTAAAGCGCGGCATGGTTGCTCATTGCATACTCCGAGAGTGGGGCAGGGCGCGGCAGGAGACGCGCCGGGTGGAAAATGCAATTCTATTTCATCGATCCGGAGCTGACGCTTTCATCGAGTCAGTGATATAAGCGGCGATCGCCAATGAGGCGGTCAATCCCGGCGATTCAATGCCGTAGAGCCCGAGGTCGTGCCGGTTGCCGTGCGTGGCGAACCGAAAATCCGCGGCCGGTGCGCCGGGAGGACTGATCCTGGGGCGCACGCCGGACAGTATGCGTGCAGCGCGTGGCGCCCGATGATCACGCAATCGACGCGCTCCATATTGCTGCTTATCCGTAACGGGATAGCGTCAGGCCGTCCATGTCGATATCCGGCGTACGGTCGGACACGATATCCGCCAGGATCTTTCCCGACCCGGCCGCCATCGCCCATCCGGCGCCACCATGTCCTATGTTGAGATAGAGGTTGCGGATCGGCGTCATGCCGAGAATGGGAGGACCGTCCGGGAGCATGGGCTGGGCGCCGCACCAGAACTTCGCCGCATTGTAATTGGCGGCATTCGGAAACCAGTCGCCGCCCACCTTGACCAGGGTACGCAGCGCGGCGTCGCTCATTTCGTCGGCGCGCGAGCCCAGCTCCGCGGTGCCGGCGATGCGAATGCGATTCCCCATGCGGCTGACCGACACCTTGAAGGTGTCGTCAATCACCGATGCGCGCGGGGATTCGTCATAGTCCTTGATCATGGCCGTCGCGGAATAGCCTTTCACCGGATAAAGAGGCACGTTGATTCCGAGCGGTTGCAACAGCTGCACGCTGTCGACTCCCGCGGCCAGCACCACCGCATCGGCGGAGAACAGTGCATCGTCGATGCGTAATGCGATCCGGGCGCCTTGCGGCTCGATTGCCGCAACCGTGCTGGTGAAATGAAAATGCACCCCAAGGGATTGGGCCAGGTGCCGCATACGCTTGGTGAACAGCGGGCAGTTGCCCGCTTCATCCTGCGGCAAATACAATGCGCCGGCCAGTTCCTGGTGATGGCCCAACGCGGGTTCTATCTTGCGTGCGGCCTGCGGATCAAGCAGTTCATAGGCAATACCGTTTTCGGCAAGCAGGGTGCACGCGGGTTCGGCAAGCGCGACCTCTTGTTCGGTGCGCAGCAGCTGCAGGACCCCCTGTGTCTGTTCGTACTCCAGTTGATAATGCTCGCGCAGGCCTTTCAGGATATCGCGGCTGTAGCGCGCGACGCGCTGCATGCGCTCCCTATTGATGAGGTAGCGGTCGGCATCGCATTCGGATATCCATTTGCGGGCCCAGCGCCATAATGCGCGATCGACTGTGGGCTTGACGAAGACCGGCGCCTCCGGCCTGAACAGATGCGACAAGATCCGGTTCGGCATGCCTGGGGCTGCCCAAGGGGACATGTGGCCAGGCGCGATGATGCCACCGCTCGCATAGCTGGCCTCCTGAGCGACGTTGTGGTGCCGCTCGACGACGACGACTTCATGTCCCGCCGCGGCGAGAAAATGGGCTGTGGATACGCCGACTACGCCTCCACCAATGACTGCAACCTGCTTTTGTGTCGACACTGTTATTGTCCGTAAATACTTATCAACGTGTTACGTGCAGGATTCCACGACTGAACGGTCAATGCTGTGTGAAATGAGCAATCCCTTGACCGCGATATGGTATCAAGCGCATGTGTCGCATTTTGCACCGAATCGTAGACCATGGGAAAAATTCCGAGTTCGTTCGGTTCGCCACATTTCATGTGCGGCCTGTCCGGCCGACGGTGGGCAGGGCTGCTAGCCGGGGAC
>JAQGLQ010000351.1 GCA_028292785.1 Noviherbaspirillum sp.
GGCGGCGTTGGTGACGAGAATATCCGGCTGCGGGCAGACGGCGAGCGCCTTGGCCCGCCCCTCCGGAGTAGTGATGTCGCAGGCGACCGTTTTCACGGTCACATTGGCGGCGCGCCGCATTTCTTCCGCCGCCGCCTCCAGAGCGTCGGCGGTGCGTGCGACTATCGTGACATCGACGCCTTCCGCCGCCAGCGCTTCGGCGCATCCGCGCCCCAGCCCCTTGCTCGCGCCGCAGACCAATGCCTGCCTGCCGCGAATGCCAAAATCCATGATCTCTCCTATGCCTTCTTTCGCGATAACAAATAAATTCCGGTCAGCACCAGCACGGTTCCTGCCAGCTGAATGCCGGTGATCGGCTCGCCCAGTATGAGCGCCGCCAGGAACAGTGTCGACACGGGTCCGATCATGCCGGCCTGCGACGTCGTCGCGGCGCCGATGCGTTCCACCGCGACCATGGTCATGATCACCGGCAGGACCGTGCACAGCACCGCGTTGACGAGCGACAATCCGTAGACTTCCATCGGCTGCACCAGCATCGACGGCGGGCGCAATAAAAAAAATTGCAGAATGCAGGCCGCGCTGGAGACGCACATCGCGTAGGCGACCAGGCGTAATGCGCCGGCGCGCCTGACCAGCTCGCCGCAAAGAATCAGATAGAGCGCATACGCGATCGCGCTGCCGAGCACGAAGGCGCCGCCGAGCGTGACGTTGGAACCGCCGATCATCGCATCGTGAATGAATACCAGCACCGTGCCGAGGTAAGCGATTCCGAGCGCGAGCCACTCCAGCAGACTGATTTTCCGCTTCAGGAATACGACTGAAATCAGCAGGACGAAAGACGGCGTGAGAAACAGGATCAAGCGCTCGAGCCCGGCCGAGATGTACTGCAGCCCGAGAAAGTCGAGGAAGCTCGACAGGTAATAGCCGATCAGGCCGAGCATCACGATCTTGCCCCGCTCGGGGTTGGTCAGCGGCGCTTCGGTCTTCGCCTTCCATAGCGCGATGGCGGCAAAGAACGGCAGCGAAAAAAGCATGCGGAACGTGATCAGCGTCACCGCGTCGACGTCATACCGGTAGATCAGCTTGGCGACGATAGCCTTGGTGGAGAACAGGATGGCGCCGATGATGGCGATGGCCAGGCCCGCGAGAAAGGTTTGCCTGGCCGAAGAATGCGTCGTTGCGGAAGTCATGCGGCGCAATTGTACGCCGCCCCGGTGTTCCGCACATTGCGCTAACGTTTCAGAATCGAGCCCAGCACACCGCGGATGATCTCGCGCCCGACCTGCGATCCGATGCTGCGCGCGGCCGATTTGACGATCGATTCCACCACCGTATCCTTGCGCCGCGACGAACCCGAGCCGCCGAACAATCCGCCCAGCATGTCGGTCACCGAGCCGCCGGCGGAAGACTTCTCCGGCTGCTCCCGCGCCGCGCCTTTGGCGGGCGGCTGCTGTCTCGATGTGACCCGCCCTTTCAGCTGTTCGTAGGCGGATTCGCGGTCCACGACTTTTTCATACACGCCGGCGACCAGCGAGTGCGCGATGATGTCGCCGCGCTCCGCATCCGTGATCGGGCCGATCTGCGATGCGGGCGGAATGATATAGGCGCGTTCAACGATTGCCGGCCTTCCCTTCTCGTCAAGAAAGGACACCAGCGCCTCGCCGACTTCGAGCTCGCCGATCGCCCGCGCGGTATCGAGTTTCGGATTGGGCCGGAAGGTTTCGGCCGCCGCCTGCACCGCCTTCTGATCGCGCGGCGTATAGGCGCGCAATGCATGCTGCACGCGATTGCCCAGTTGGCCGAGCACGGTGTCGGGGATGTCGAGCGGATTCTGGGTGACGAAATAGACGCCCACGCCTTTCGAGCGGATCAGGCGCACCACCTGTTCGATCTTCTGCAGCAGCGGCTTGGGCGCCTCGTCGAAAAGCAGATGCGCCTCATCGAAGAAGAACACCAGTCTGGGTTTGTCGAGGTCGCCGACTTCCGGCAGCTGTTCAAAGAGTTCGGACAGCATCCACAGCAGGAAGATTGCATACAGGCGCGGCGCGTTCAGCAGCTTGTCCGCCGCCAGGATATTGACGACGCCTTTGCCGCCAGCGTCGGTCTGCATGAAATCGTCGATGTTGAGCATGGGCTCGCCGAAAAAACGGTCGCCGCCCTGCTCCTCGATGGCGATCAGGCCGCGCTGGATCGCCCCGATGCTCGCCGCGGAAATATTGCCGTATTCCGCCTGGAACTCCGATGCGCGCTCGCCCACATGCTGCAGCATCGCGCGCAGGTCCTTGATGTCCAGCAGCAGCAGACCGTTGTCGTCGGCGATCTTGAACGCCAGTTGAAGCACGCCCTGCTGGACGTCGTTCAGATTGAGCATGCGCGACAACAGCAATGGTCCGAGATCGGAGACGGTGGCCCGCACCGGATGGCCTTTCTCGCCGAACACGTCCCAGAAAGTCACCGGACAGCCTGCCCACGCCGGTTGTTCGAGCCTGAGCATCTCGAAGCGCTGCACGATCCTGCCGGTCGCGGAGCCGGGTTTCGCCAGACCCGAGAGGTCGCCCTTCACATCGGCCATGAAAACCGGCACGCCGGCATCCGACAGCGCTTGCGCGATGGCTTGCAGCGTCACGGTTTTGCCCGTGCCGGTGGCGCCGGTGATGCAGCCATGCCGGTTTGCAAGGTTTGACAAAAGGGCAAGTTCCGCTTCTTGGTTTTTCGCGATCAGCAGGGGCGTCGACATTGTTTTATGGCTTTCCGGAAGGATTTCGGCGAGGGGCGATATGATAAAATTGTAGATTGATTTCAGAGTGTTAACAATTTATTTCGGGCGGCACGAACCGCCCGATTTTCACCTCTGCGGCACTCGGATAACCGACATTTCCAAAGAAAGACCTCTCATGGCTGGACATAGCAAATGGGCCAACATCAAACATAAAAAAGCCGCGACCGATGCAAAACGCGGCAAAGTCTGGACCCGCTTGATCAAGGAAATCACCGTCGCGGCCCGTATGGGCGGCGGCGATATCGCCAGCAATCCGCGCCTGCGCTTGGCGATCGACAAGGCCGCCGACGCCAACATGCCCAAGGATAACGTCACGCGCGCGATCCAGCGCGGCACGGGCGGCCTGGAGGGCGCGAACTACGAAGAGATCCGCTACGAAGGCTATGGCATCAATGGCGCGGCGATCATCGTCGATTGCATGACTGACAACCGCGTGCGTACTGTTGCTGAAGTGCGTCATGCGTTTTCCAAGTTCGGTGGCAATATGGGTACCGAGGGCTCGGTCGCCTTTCTTTTCAAGCACTGCGGGCAGATGTATTTCGAGCCGGGCACCGATGAAGACAAGCTGATGGAGGCTGCGCTCGAGGCCGGTGCGGAAGATGTGGTGACCGACGAAGAAGGCGGCATTGAAGTGCTGTGCCCGCCGCACGATCTATCGGCGGTCAGGGATGCATTGGAAAAAGCCGGCTTCAAGCCCGAGG
>JAQGLQ010000355.1 GCA_028292785.1 Noviherbaspirillum sp.
GTGCGTTCCTTGCTGTGTCGACCAGCTTTTATTTAGAGGTGCGCGAAGGCCGGGGCATCTTCGACAACATCAGGAAATTCCTGCGCGCGGCGTTGCGGCCCCCGCGCTGACGCCGTCTTCGATATAGCCTTCGATTTTCGCCTTGTGCATGGCGCTCACCACCGGTCCCATTTCAGAATCGGACTCCATGCCGTTTCCGACCTTGAGCGACTTCACGCGCGGAATCAGCGCCTCGACCAGTTTGTCGGCGACACTGCCGACGGCGACCGCAACCGAAATCGCCATGCAGCGCTCGCCTGCCGAACCATAGGCGGCGCCGATCAGGGCGTCCACCGCCTGCTCGAGATTCGCATCGGGCATCACCACCAGATGATTCTTCGCGCCGCCCAGCGCCTGCACGCGCATCGGATACGCGCCCTTGCGACGGGTGCCCTCGGTGTAGATGTATTCCGCGATCGGCGTCGAACCGACGAAGGAGATCGCATTCACATCGCGATGCCGCAGCAGCGCGTCGACCGCCACCTTGTCGCCCTGCAGCACATTGAATACGCCATCCGGCAAGCCGGCCTGCTTCAGCATATCCGCCACCATCAAGGATGGCGAAGGATCGCGTTCCGACGGCTTCAGGATGAATGTGTTGCCGGTCGCCAGCGCCATCGGCGCCATCCACATCGGCACCATGAATGGAAAATTGAAAGGCGTGATGCCCGCCGTGACGCCGAGCGGCTGGCGCAGGTTCCAGTTATCGATGCCGCCGCCAATATTGTCAGTGAACTGAGTTTTAAGCAGCTGCGGAATACCGCAGGCGAATTCCACCACTTCCAGGCCGCGCGTGACTTCGCCTTTCGCATCCGAAAACACCTTGCCGTGTTCGCGCGTGATCGCGGCCGCGAGCTCGTCCTGGTTTTTTTCGATCAATTCCTTGAAGCGCGACATGATGCGGGCACGCTTGAGGGGCGCGGTCTCGGCCCACGCCGGCGCAGCCGCTTTCGCGGCGGCGACTGCGGCATCGGCTTCCTCGACGCTGGCCAGCGCAACCCGTGCGTAGATTTCTCCCGTGGCGGGATTAAATACATCCTGTTGCCGGCCGCTGGCGGAAGCGACCACGCGCCCGTCGATGAAATGATGGATAGCCGGCGCGGAAAGATTTGTCATGGGAATTTCCTTTGGCGATGTGAACTGACTTTTAACAGAATAAAGCGCCTCAAGGCAAAAAAACGATAGGTTAATGTCATGAAAACTGAAAAGCCCTTGTGCGAAATTCATCCTTTATCGTCATGCGGACAGGAAAAGGGCTTGTGGGTAACTCTCTGGATATCCGGTGCAGGAATCGGGGATAAGCAGCAGAAACAACGCAGCGCATTTTTTTATCCCGAATCTGTTCTCTGCCGATACAGGGATTATTCAGGCCTTATGCAATCGGTAAATACATGATTCAAATCCGGTTTACCCGATTATCCACAGTAAGAGCCTGTGTTAACTATTACTACTATCCAGAGTTAACAGCTTTTGATTAAAACCGCACAATCTTCTCGCCACGGTGACGGCCGACACGTGAACGAACGGAAAGTACTAGCACCTTCATGCGTTTCGAACGCAAGCGGAAAACTGGCCGCAATTGATGGTGTTTTGTTGGTGACGCTCGCCGCAAACCGCTTGCGGGGTCCGCTGTGGACAAGTCTGCGCATATCCGGCGCATGAGTTGGGGATAACGCCTTCAATATTTCACATGCATTTTCTTATCCAGAAACCATTCCTTGGTCATACACGTATTATTCAGAGTTTATTTCGCCGGCAAGTTTCTGATTTCACGCGCCTTTAGTGACTTGTCCACAGAAACCGGCGCCGTTAACCATTACTACTATTCGTATACATAAACCTTTTAATGTAAAACCTCACAGACATCAGGCTCGCCCTACGCCGCCAAAAGCAGCCAGCATCACAACCCCTCTTGACGCCCCCAAAATGAATTCACCCACCCCCATCCGCCTTGGAATCATCAGCGCCTTGTCTCAGGAACAAACCGGATTGATCGGTAACATGAAAAGCACGTCCACCGTCATGCGCGGCATGCGGGAATATGTCGCCGGCGACTTATGGGGTGTCGATACGGTGTGCGTACTGTCGCGCCTCGGCAAGGTCGCGGCGGCGGCGACGGCGACCACACTGATTGAACGCTTCGATGTGACGCATATCGTGTTTACAGGCGTCGCCGGCGCCATGGATGCCGGGATACGGGTTGGCGATATCGTGCTTGCCACCGAACTGCTGCAGCATGACATCGATGCCTCGCCGTTATTTCCCCGCTTCGAGATCCCGCTCACAGGCAACTCGCGTTTCAGAGCGGATACGGCCTTGCGCCGCGTGCTCGGCGAGGCAGCGACAACCTTCCTCGACAAGGATTTTCATGAAGCAGTGTCGCCGGCCGATCGCGAAGCGTTCGGGCTCGGCATGCCGCGCATTCACCATGGCCTGATCGCCAGCGGCGACCAGTTCATTACCTCCCAGGTAATACGCGATGAATTGAAGAGCGCCCTGCCCGACTTGCTGGCGGTCGAGATGGAAGGCGCGGCGGTGGCCCAGGTATGCACCGATTTCCGCGTGCCGTTCGCGGTGGTGCGGACCATTTCCGATGGCGCCGATGAAAGCGCGCCCATCGATTTCACGCGCTTTATCGATAAGGTCGCGGCGCGTTATGCATTTGGCATCGTCAAGCGTTTTTGCTTGACGCGGGGATAAGCGCACGTATGAGCGCTGCCGGCCGCCGATATCAATTCCGCAAGGTCATCAGGCTCGCATTGCCGCCGGCCGCCGTCGTATTCACGCATAGCGCGCGTTCCGCCACCAGCCGCCATAGGGGAATGTCGCGCGCGCCGGTTTCGATGACCGGCACCAGCGCATCCCCGGCCCCGGATAATTCGGCAAGTTCAGCATGCAGCCAAGCTAGCCGGGAGCTATCCGCCAGCGCCAGCCGAAGATCGCGGTTGCGCATATCGCCGACGATACGGATCGCATCGCGCACGGGCTGCGGCAAGTCCGGAAGCAACGCTGCCGTCGCGCGATCGATTGCCGCCTGATTCCCGGTTGCGAACACCGCGGCCAGTTGATGCAGCAGCGAATCCGGGTCGCCGGCGCAGCACAGCAGCAGACCGCGTGGCGCGTAAGATAAGGTATTGCGTTCCCCGGTCGGACCGGGCAAAGCCACCGATGTGCTTAACGGAGAGGCATGCGCATATCGTTCACCTGCCGCGAGCAGGTCGGCATGGCCATGTGTTGCCGACCATTCGAGCAGACTGGCCAGCGCGGCCGATGAAACGCGCGGACGCGCGCCATGCATATCCTGCGCGATGGCCGCATCGCGCTGCAGCCGCATGAGGTAATACGGACCGCCGGCCTTCGGCCCGGTGCCGGATTTGCCTTCGCCGCCGAATGGCTGCACGCCCACCACCGCGCCGACGATATTGCGATTCACGTAAATGTTGCCGACGCGGGCACGCGCCGTGATGAAGGCGATGGTTTCATCGATACGTGAATGGATGCCGAGGGTGAGACCGTATCCGATGGCGTCGATCGTCGCCAGCAATTCAGGCAATTGCTGGCGACGATAGCGCAGCACGTGCAATACCGGGCCGAACACTTCGCGGCGCAATTCGGACAAGCTGGCAATATCGATAAGCGTCGGCGCGACGAATGTGCCGTGCATGCATTGCGCGGGGAGCGGCAGCTGAAAGATCGGCTTGCCCTGCGCCCGCATCGCCTCGATGTGATGCAGCAGGTTTTGCCGCGCCTCCTCATCGATGACGGGGCCGATGTCGACCGACAGGCGGTCGGGCGGACCGATCCGCAGTTCGCGCATCGCGCCTTTCAGCATGGCCAGGGTCCGGTCCGCGATCTCTTCCTGCAGGCACAGCACGCGCAAGGCAGAGCAGCGCTGGCCGGCACTGTCGAAAGCGGAAACCATCACGTCCTGCACCACTTGTTCCGGCAGCGCGCTCGAGTCGACGATCATCGCGTTCTGTCCACCGGTCTCCGCGATCAGCGCACAGGGTTCGGCGGCGGCACGCCCGGCGAGCCTGCGGTTGATCAGCTGCGCGACTTCGGTCGAACCGGTAAAGATCACGCCGCGCACGCGCGTGTCCGCTACCAGTGCCGCTCCCACCGTTTCGCCGCGGCCCGGCAAGAACTGCAGGGCGGCGCGCGGAATGCCTGCTTCATGCAGCATCTGCACCGCGCGGCAGGCGATCAGCGGCGTCTGTTCCGCCGGTTTGGCGAGTACGACATTGCCGGCGGCCAGCGCCGCGCTGACCTGGCCGACGAAGATCGCGAGGGGAAAATTCCAGGGACTGATGCAAACCACCGGTCCCAGTCCTTCTCCTTCGTATGCCTGCATGCGTATCCGCGCCGCGTAGTAACGGAGAAAATCGACCGCCTCGCGCACTTCGGCGATGGCATTCGGCAACGACTTGCCGGCTTCGCGAACCGCGAGCGCCATCAGCTCATGCCGGCGCGTTTCCATCAGATCGGCAGCGCGTTCGAGCATCGCCGCGCGCGCGGAACGCGGCATCGCGTTCCATGCGGAGGCATGCGCGCATGCCGCGGACAAGGCCGCCGCCGCATCCTTTTCATCCGCTTCGATCACATGTCCGACCACGTCGCGGCGGTTGGCGGGATTCGCCAGCGCTTTCGTCGTACCCGATCCGCCGCCTGTTACCAGCAGCGGCGCCGCCAGCCACTGCCGCAGGCCGAAGCGCCCGAACGCGGCATCGACCTCTCGCAAAGTATTTTCATCGGAGAGATCGCAGCCGGCGGAATTCCTGCGCTCGGCGCCGAACAATTGCGATGGCAGCGCGATCGCGGGATGGGGTTCGCCGCCGGAAGTCCCTGCCATGTCGAACGGATCGGCGATCAGCGCTTCGACCGGCATGTCGCGGTCGACAATCTGGTTGACGAACGATGAATTCGCGCCGTTTTCCAGCAAGCGCCGCACCAGGTAAGGCAGCAGGGTTTCATGCGAACCGACCGGGGCATAGATGCGGCACGGCCGGCTGAGATTTTCCGGCCCCACTATCTGGTCATAGAGGGTCTCGCCCATGCCATGCAGGCACTGGAATTCATAGTCGGTGACGCCCAGTTCGCCCGCCCGCGCATACACCGTCGCCAGCGTATGCGCATTGTGCGTCGCGAACTGCGGGTAAAGCACATCGGCCTCGGCAAGCAGTTTTTGCGCGCAGACCAGATAGGACACATCGGTATGTGCCTTGCGCGTGTACACCGGATAGTCGGGCATGCCGTCGACCTGCGCGCGCTTGATCTCGGCATCCCAGTAGGCGCCCTTGACCAGGCGCACCATGAATCTGTGCCGGCTGCGACGGGCAAGGTCAGCCAGGTAGTCGATGACGAAGGGGCAGCGTTTTTGATAAGCCTGCACCACGAAACCGATGCCGTCGAAGCCCGCCAGATCCGGGTCGAAGGCGAGCGCTTCCATCAGGTCCAGCGACAGTTCCAGCCGATCGGCTTCTTCGGCATCGATGTTCAGGCCGATACCGTACTGCCTGGCAAGCATGACGAGCCGCTTCAGCCGCGGCAGGAGCTCGGTCATGACCCGCTCGCGCTGGGCGCGCGAATAACGCGGATGCAAGGCCGACAATTTCACCGAAATGCCGGGCCCGTTTTTGATGCCGCGCCCATCGGCCGCTGTTCCGATCGCATGGATCGCGCTTTCATAGGCGCTGTGATAGCGGTCCGCGTCATCCTCGGTCAGCGCCGCTTCGCCCAGCATGTCGTAGGAATAGCGATATCCGCGCGCCTCATTGCG
>JAQGLQ010000386.1 GCA_028292785.1 Noviherbaspirillum sp.
GGCGGCGTGCTGATCCGGACGCGCGTCTCCGAGATTCGCGAAATGGGCCGCGCCACGCAAGGGGTAACCTTGATCGCGGTCGAAGATGGCACGAAGCTGAGCGGACTGCAGCGCATCCTGGAATCCGACCTAGACGAAAATGGCGTGGAGGAAGAATGACGCGTGTCTATAATTTTTCCGCCGGTCCGGCAGTGCTTCCGCAGGAGGTGCTGAAGCAGGCAGCCGAAGAGATGCTTGACTGGCATGGCAGCGGCATGTCGGTCATGGAAATGAGCCATCGCGGCAAGGAATTCATTTCGATTTACGAAGCGGTCGAGCGCGATCTGCGCGACCTGCACGGCGTGCCGGCCAATTTCAGGATCATGTTCCTGCAGGGCGGAGGAATCGGCGAAAACGCGATCGTTCCCCTGAACCTGCTGGGCAGGAAGCCGCAGTCGGCCGTGGTGGATTTCATCAAGACCGGTTCCTGGTCGGGCAAGTCGATCAAGGAGGCGAAAAAATATTGCACGGTCAATGTCGCCGCTTCGGCCGAAGACAATAAATTTACGGCCATCCCTGCGCGCGAGACATGGAAACTGTCCAGGGACGCGGCATACGTCCACATCTGCACCAACGAGACGATCGATGGCGTCGAGTTCAATTTCACTCCCGATGTCGGTGCTGAAACCAATGGCGCCCCGCTCGTCGCGGATATGTCCTCGCACATTTTGTCGCGCACGGTCGATGTATCGAAATACGGCGTGATTTTCGGTGGAGCGCAAAAAAATATCGGCCCGGCCGGCGTGACTGTCGTTATCGTCCGCGAAGACCTGATCGGTAATGCACTGTCGATCTGTCCGTCGGCGTTCGACTGGAAGCTGGTCGCGGAAAACGACTCGATGTACAACACGCCGCCGACCTATGCAATTTATATCGCCGGCTTGGTCTTTCAGTGGCTGAAGAAGCAGGGCGGCGTACCCGCAATGGAGCAGCGCAATATTGCCAAGGCGAAGCTGCTGTACGAATATCTCGATTCGACCGGGTTCTACACCAATAACGTAGCGAAAGACTGCCGTTCACGCATGAACGTGCCGTTCTATCTCAGTGACGAATCGCTGAACGATGCCTTTCTGGCCGGCGCGAAAGAGCGCGGCCTGCTTCAACTCAAGGGTCACAAGTCGGTAGGCGGCATGAGGGCGTCGATCTACAACGCGATGCCCATCGAAGGCGTGCAGGCACTGGTCGACTATCTGAAAGAATTCGAGAAAAAGCACGGCTGAGCACGTACGCATGTGACATGTGATTACATGACCGTGTGTGAATAACGTACAGGCCTGGTGCGTGGCGTTGCCGCGATCCTGCGGCGACATGGCAGCAATCCATGCTTCCCGGCATTCGCCGCATGTAAGCATGCAATGGGGACTATCAAGAATTAAAAGATGGACAGCAAACTCAAACCATTACGTGAGCAGATCGATGCGATAGATGCGCAGATTCTGGATTTGCTCAACCGTCGGGCGCGCGTTGCGCAGGAAGTCGGCCACGTCAAGGCCGAAACCGATGCGCCGATATTTCGCCCGGAACGCGAGGCGCAGGTACTGTCCGGCGTCGCCCAACGAAATCCCGGCCCCTTGAGCGGCCCGGACGTGCAGGCGGTTTTTCGTGAAATCATGTCGGCCTGCCGCGCGCTCGAGAAGCGCCTGACGGTCGCCTATCTCGGCCCGGTCGGCACCTACAGCGAACAGGCGGTATTCACGCAGTTCGGCAGCGCGGTCGAAAGCCTGCCGTGCGCTTCGATCGACGAAGTGTTTCGCGCCGCAGAGGCGGGCACCGCCGATTTCGGCGTGGTGCCGGTCGAAAATTCATCGGAAGGCGTGGTCAGCCGTACGCTCGACCTGATGCTGCAAACCACACTCGTCATCAGCGGCGAAATATCTCTCCCGGTGCATCATAATCTGATGACCAGTAGCGGAACGATGGATGGCGTGACACGCATCTGCGCGCACCCGCAGTCGCTCGCGCAATGTCAGGGATGGCTCAATCAGAACCTGCCGGGCATCGAGCGCGCTGCAGTGGTCTCGAATGGCGAGGCCGCGCGCATGGCCATGGAGGATTCTTCCATCGCCGCGATAGCGGGAGAATTTGCCGGGCAAAAATACGGATTGCAGGTCGTCAATGCGCATGTGCAGGACGATCCGCATAACCGCACACGCTTTGCCGTGATCGGCCGCCTGCACACGGCTTCCGGCGGGAAGGATCAGACTTCGCTGGTGTTGTCCGTGCCGAACAAGGCGGGCGCCGTATACAACCTGCTGGCCCCGCTCGCAAAGCATGGCGTATCCATGACCCGTTTCGAATCCCGCCCCGCTCGCATGGGTACCTGGGAGTATTACTTCTACGTCGATATCGAAGGCCATGCGCAGGATGAGAAAGTCGCCAAGGCGCTGCAGGAACTGAAAGAAAACGCGGCCTTCTTCAAGGTGTTGGGCTCCTATCCGTCGAGCCTGTAATCTGGCGGTTTATTGCGCGGCGCGCTAATACCTATTTTTGAAAAGCTTATCTATGACAATTCAATTCGGACCCGATTACGTCCGCGCCATCGCTCCGTACCAGGCGGGCAAGCCGATTTCAGAGGTCGCGCGGGAATTCGGCCTTGATGAAGCGAAGATCATCAAGCTCGCATCCAACGAGAACCCGCTCGGCATGGCGGAATCAGCGAAAAAAGCCATGCTGGACGCGGTTGCCGATATCGGACGCTATCCTGATGCGAACGGATTCGAACTGAAGCAGGCCATCACCGAAAAATACGGCGTGCCGCAGGACTGGGTTACGCTCGGCAACGGCAGCAATGACATTCTCGAACTGGCGGCACACGCGCTTGTGCAGCCGCAGCAATCGGTGGTTTTCGCGCAGTACTCCTTCGCCGTGTATGCGCTGGCAACCCAGGGAGTCGGGGCGAGGGCGATCGAGGTGCCGGCAAAGAATTTCGGTCACGACCTTGATGCGATGCGCAAAGCCATCGATGCCGACACCAGGCTGGTTTTCATCGCCAATCCGAACAACCCGACTGGCACCTTCGTGCGCGGCGAGGAACTTGAAGCCTTCATGCAAGCCGTGCCGCCGCAGGTAGTGGTCGTGCTGGACGAGGCTTATAACGAATACCTCGCCCCCGAACTGCAATACGAGTCGATCGCATGGGTCAAGAAATATCCGAACCTGCTCGTGTCGCGCACCATGTCCAAGGCCTACGGACTCGCGGGGCTGCGCGTCGGTTTCGCCATTGCACAGCCGGCCGTGACGGATCTGTTGAACCGCATCCGACAGCCATTCAACGTCAACTCGCTGGCCCAGGCTGCGGCCATTGCGGCGCTGAAGGATCGCGCATTCCTCGAACGGAGCGCGAAGCTGAACGCGGAAGGCTACCGGCAACTGACGCACGCATTCGACGCTATGGGACTGGAATATGTCCCGTCGCATGGCAACTTCGTCCTGGTTCGGGTCGGCAACGACGACGGCGCCGGCGCCCGCGTCAACCTGGCATTGCTGAAAGCAGGGATCATCGTGCGCCCTGTTGGCAACTATGGTTTGCCGCAATGGTTGCGTATCACGATCGGATTGCCGGAGGAAAATACGGCGTTCATCGATGCCCTGAAAAAAACTCTGGCCTGACCTCTTTCGCTTTCCTGGCATTGACCCGTGTTTAAAAAAATCACAATTTTCGGCGTAGGCCTGATCGGCGGATCGTTCGCGCTGGCTCTCAAGAAAGCCGGCATGGTCGGACAAATCGTCGGCGTCGGCCGCAGCGCGGCGTCGGTAGTTCGCGCCAGGGAGCTCGGGATCATCGATGCGGTGTCCGCATCGGTCGCCGAGGCGGTGCATGATGCCGACATAGTGCTGCTGGCCGCCCCGGTCGCGCAGACCGAAGCGTTGCTCGCCTCCATCGAGCCGCACCTCGGTGCTGCGACCGTGGTCACGGATGCGGGCAGCACCAAATCGGACGTGGTCGCTTCCGCCCGCAGGGCATTGGGAAAGAAAATTTCGCAGTTCGTCCCCGGACACCCGATTGCCGGCCGCGAATCCAACGGGCCCGAGGCGGCAATCGCGGATCTGTATATCGGCAAGAAAGTCGTTCTCGCGCCGCTGCCGGAAAATTCCGCCGAACATGTCGAGCGGGTAGCGCAGGCATGGCGGCAATGCGGCGCGGTCATTCACAAACTGACGTCGGAGGAGCATGACCGCATCTTCGCGGCGGTCAGCCATCTTCCGCATCTGCTTGCCTATGCGTTGGTCGACGATATCGCCGCCAAGCCGCACGCCGATTCGCTGTTCCAGTATGCCGCCAGCGGATTCCGTGATTTCACGCGCATTGCGGGGTCGTCGCCGGAAATGTGGCGCGATATTTCGCTGGCCAATCAGGCAGCCTTGCTGGAAGAGCTCGATGCCTACATGAAGCAGCTGAGCGCGGTGCGGCAGATGCTGGCGTCCGGTGACGGCCCGGCGCTGGAAGCGGTCTACGCGAACGCGCAGCAGGCACGTCAGCAATGGATACGGACGATCGAGGCTGCCGAGCAGCCGGGCAAACAAGGCGGCGACTGATGAAACATTATCCCCATCATCTTGACTTGCAACCCGCGACGCGG
>JAQGLQ010000401.1 GCA_028292785.1 Noviherbaspirillum sp.
AGACGATGGCCGCGTCGAAAAAACGGGAAGAGTTCGAGGCGGATATCAAGCGCAAACTGGAGGCGGGAGAGAATACGCTCGATTTGCTCGGCCTGAATAGCTAGTATTGATCAGAGCGCTTTTCTAATTAGAAGAGGGGTCACGCAGCCCCGGGAACCGGTTGCGTGCCGATACCTCCGTCTTTCCCGCGAATGCGGGAATCCATAAGCCGGCTGATATCGGGAACTCACTATGGATTCCCGCTTTCGCGGGAAAGACGGAGGTTTATTTGCCGTACCATGTGCATCCATCCGAAACCCCGCTACATCCTTGCACTGCATCTCTTCTGGCTTGAATGCGACCCCTCTACTAATTCGAAAAGCGTTCTAAAAACGCCCGCGGTTCACTTCCCTTTTCTATTGACGATTTCTTCGAAGTTCCTGATCCACTTTTCGCTCATGTCGAGATAAACGGCCGGGTCCACGAACGTCAGGCTCTGGTTCTTCAGCGGCGATTCGATCTTGTTCGTGGTCGGGATATAGGATCGCTTCGCCAGCATCTCCTGGCCTTCGGTCAGCATGAAATCGTAGAACAGCAGCGCCGCATGCGGATGCGGGGCCCGCCTTTGCAATCCCATCGAGACGAACTGGGAGATGGCTGGCGGGATGATGAAGGAATCGATCGGCGTTCCTTTCTGCTTCAGCTGTTCGGGTGAATAGTTGTAAATCGTCAGCGCAAGCGGCACTTCGCCGGAGCCGACCAGGTTGGCTAGCAGGGAATGGCCCTTGCGAACCGATATGCCGTTGGTCGCAACGATATCCCTGAACAGCTTCTCGCCTTTTTCCTTGCCCAGTTCCTGGGTCAGCGCGGCGAACCAGTGCTCGTCGGCCGCTTCGATCCCGAGCTGTCCTTTCCATTTCGGGTCGAGCAGATCGTGATAGCTTTTCGGCAGGTCTTCCTTTCTGATTTTCTCGGTGTTATAGGCCTGGACGTACACGTCGAGCGTGGTGCCCACCCATTCCTTGTGCGCCGCAACGGCCTGCGGCAGCAGGTCGGCGTGATGCGGCGAATTCACTTTCTGCAGCAATTTCTCGCGATGCAGGGCTTCCATTTGCGGCGCGCTGGTTTCGACGATATCGACTTCGTACTTCCCGGCGCGCGCTTCCGTCAGGACCCGCTGCAGCACATTTTCGCCGCTCGAGCGCCACATCTTGACCTTGATCCCGTACTTCTTCGAAAACGCATCGACCACCGGACCGATGTCCGTCCGGCTCTGATAGTAAGTCAATTCGCCTTCCCGCTTTGCCCCCTCGACCAGTTTCTGTTGCCGGTCTTCCTTCTGATACAGGGCGATCTCCGCGACCTGCCGCGACCCCGACTGCGCGCTTGCGGGAATCGTGCCTGCTGCGCCGAGCGCCGCGAGTGCCGCGGCGATGCAAACCTTTGGAAATGATACGAACATACCGTCCCCTTTCTTGCTTAGCTTGTGGCGCACGAAACACGGAACTCCCGCAGAGTCTCACTCGGGAATGTTGAACTTCGACATGCGTACTTCGAAGCCGAACTTCTCGGATGCTTCCCTGAACAGCTGCGCGATGCGCGGCGACTGATCCTCGTACTCGATCTGGGCGCCGCCCATCTTTACGCTGGTCGAGACACCGCCGAACAGCGACTTGCGCTTGCTCTCGGTGAACGGATAGCGCAGGCTGCCGTATGCGGTGGCAAGGTAGCGCGCGGGCGTCGGCGAGGTATTGAAGTGCTGATGGAACATCTGGTCGGGCGGCGCGAACACCGTGCCATGCTTCCAGTTCACGCGCACGAATTCCTGGTCGCCTTCATACCAGAGCAGCGAATAGCCGTGCCCCGTCACGCACATCACGTGGAAGTCGGCATCGTGCCGGTGCGCCTTCTTGTAAGTCCCCACCGGCATTTCCGAGAGATGCGCATGCATGGTACCGTCGGCGAGGACGAAGATGATGTTCTTGCCCCCGGCGCCGCGCTCGGCCCACTCCTGCAGCTCGATCTCGGCGAGGTCGGGTACGAAGTTGGTTTCCCACATGTGGTTGCCGGGGCGGACCGGGATGAAATCGCCTTCGCCGTCGAAGTATTTTCCGCTGCCCATGCGCTCGCCGAAATTCCACGGATTGTTGAACACGAAGTCATCGTTGTGAAACATGTTCAGCACCGCCGGCAAACTGGTGGTGGCAACCATGCGCGCCTTTTCCGCGCCGCTGCCGTTGAAATGGCGATATTTCGCATTCAAGGGAATCGCGAACAGGCTGCCCGGCCCCCACTCGAAGCTTTGCTTTCGTCCCCCCATGCTTTCGATCGTCGTGCTGCCGCGTCCGGCCAGCACGTACACCACTTCCTCGTACAGGTGCTGTTGCGGCGAGGTCGACCCGCCGGGCGGGATTTCAAGCAGGAACATGGAGATGAAGTCGCCGCGGCCCTTCAGATGCACCGCCGCGCCGTCCACGCCGAAGCGCGCCCACGGCTTGGGCGACACCTCGAACAGGTCCACCCCGAAATCCTCATGCACCGGCACGCCTTCGCTGCTTATCCACTCGAGATAAGGGTCGCGCATCAAGTTAGGCTTCGCAGCATTTTCCATCGGCGTTTCTCCTTCATGCGGTATGCGGATCGTTGGCCGCCGATATCATCCGGCTGGCGTGAACAAGAGCGATTTGATCACCACAGGGACCACCATCGCTGACTCGACCATCGCGCCGATATCGACAAAATCGAGTTCCTCGAGCTGTACGCCGTCAATCGAGATGACGGGGCGGATCACCTGCAATTCATATTCGAGAATGTTGCCGAGCGTCCTGCCGACATCGCCGTCGACCATCACGATCAGCGGAGACGGGCCGGTGCCGTCGATCGCGACTGCGATTCCCTGGGCCAGCTTGCGCAAGGCCGCGTAATGCGGGTCGCCGCGCCACCTGATCGCCACCGCCACGGTCCGCTCGTCGTCGAGATCGAGACGCTTGCGCGCCGCCCGCAGTGCGTCGGTCACTTCGGCCGCCGTGAATTCCTTCGAAAAATCGACCTGCGGGAATACCACCGGCACGTTATGCACCGGCAGTTCCGCCCGGCGCGAGACGTGAATCGTTTTTCCGCTTACCTGCACGGTGAACTGCGACGCCCCGATGACGGTCGCGCGTATCCCGTTGCCGGGATCGGCCACCCTGGCGTCGATGCGGCCTGCTTCGATGGCGGCCGCGATGCGGTCCGCGAGCGGTTTCGCAATGTCGCCGAAGGTCTCGGTTTCGCGGCCATACACGTACTCCGAGACGCCGCCGGAAAAGGTGATCAGGTGCGGTCGCTCCGATAGATCGATTTCGTCGGTCAGTATCAGCTCCCTGCCGAGCGCCGACAGCGGCTCGCCGCGGATCATCGACACCAGGATGCCGGCCAGCGTGTCGACCATCTCGGACATGGCTTGCGGTGAAATCCGTCCGTCCAGCCCGAGGTCGAGACCGAGGCTGCGTGCCGCATGCCGGGCCGATTCGTCGAAACGGAGGATGCGGCCGTCCGCATCCTGCACGATCAGCCTGCCCCCTATCGCGACTGCGCAGGTGGCGGCGACCTTGCCGTTGCGGATCAGGGCGAACTTGGTGGTGCCGCCGCCGATGTCGACGTTCAGTACCGTGCGGTGCGAAGTACGGGACAGCGCCGCCGCGCCGGAGCCGTGGGCGGCGAGCATGCATTCCAGGTGATGGCCGGCGGTCGCGCACACGAATTTTCCGGACTCTTCCGCGAACAGGTGGGCGATCGCTTCCGCATTCGAGCGCTTGATCGCCTCGCCGGTCAGGATCACCGCGCCGCTGTCGATGGCATCGCGCGCCAGGCCGGCCGCCTGGTACGCCTCGTCGATGAATTGCTTCAGGCGCGTGGCATCGATCGAGTTGTCGGGCAGGAAAGGCGTCAGCAGGATCGGCGATTTCCACAGGACGGTGCGGTTGACCACCACATAACCGCTCGACAGCATCTGCGACTTGCGCTGCAGATGCACTTTCGCAAACATCAGGTGCGAGGTGGAACTGCCGATGTCGATCCCCACCGTGACCAGTTCGATGTTGTCGGTCCGCCAGATGAAATCGGCAAGGGCCTGCTTTTCCTCGTCGGTATAGTCATGGAAATGCTCGCCGTCGGCGTCATGCGCGCGCTGCACGGCCGGCATCGTCGTTTCATGCGGCGCAGCCTTGCGGCTGGTGGGAGCTTGGTGCAAATCAGGTACGTGCATATTGTTTTCCAGCGAAGTTGCATGAAGCGGTGATTCGTATTGGAGCGGTTCTACCGCACCCGGCTGCCTGGTCAGTTTGGTATGCGCCGATAGGCGGCGCCATCGCTTACTTGCGCCGCCGGCGGATCGGCACCGATGCGCATACCCGAAGATGCAGCGAGCCACCTGGGCCCATTCAAAGGAAAGCTGCCGGGTTTGCTAGAGACGACACAAGAGTTTTCTGGAAAGGCGGGTGCGGCAAGCATCGTTGTTCTACGTACCATCTGCTGCTCCGGTGTCTCCATGCATGACTGCGCCTTGATGGCGCGGCACGCGATGCTGAAGTATCTGTGAAGTGCCGGCAAGTCACAATACCTAAAACCTACTAGCTGTTATAAGAAAATTGTATTTCCCCGGGGATGAGTCTGCGGAGAAAGTTGCACCCTGGCTGGCGCGGCACCTTCAAAGCGCAGGGTCGCAAAGTCCAGTCCCTCGACGAAAGCATCGACGACGCGCACTGAATTCTCTTCGCTGATGTAGTCGTCTAGTCGCCGCAGCCTTATTATCAAACGCCATACCTCCTATGCGCTTTTCAGATATGCCTGACAGGCAGACTCTGACAAAATGTGCGCAACATGTTCCAAAAATGCTTTCCATACGCGTAGGAGACACGTGATGCTGAAGCAGGAAGAGAACGACATGCTGACCCGCGTCGGCAGGGGCACGCCGGCCGGCGAACTGTTGCGGCGTTACTGGCACCCGGTGGCCATGGCCGCCGAACTGAGCGAAGAAAGCCCGACCAAGGCCGTGATGCTGCTCGGCGAAAAATTGGTGGTATTCCGGCTGCCTCCCGCTGCGGGAGAATCGCAGCCGCGCTACGGCCTGATGGAAGAGCAGTGCGCCCACCGCCTTGCTTCTCTGGCGTACGGCACAGTCGACAGCGACGGCATCCGCTGTCCTTATCATGGCTGGAAATACGACCTGGCCGGCAACTGCACCGAGCAGCCGGCCGAACCG
>JAQGLQ010000448.1 GCA_028292785.1 Noviherbaspirillum sp.
GAAACCGAATTGCTGGAAAAGGGCGGCGTGTTCGCCCTGGTCGGCCCCACCGGCGTCGGCAAGACCACCACCACCGCCAAGCTGGCGGCGCGCTGCGTGATGCGCCATGGCGCTAGCAAGCTGGCCCTGATCACCACCGACGGCTATCGTATCGGCGCATTCGAGCAACTGCGCATCTACGGCAAGATCCTCGGCGTGATGGTGCATTCGGTGAAGGACGAAGCCGATCTGCGCATCGCCCTCGAAGAACTGAAGGGCAAGCACACCGTGCTGATCGATACGGTCGGCGTCGGGCAACGCGACAAAATGGTGGCCGAGCAGGTGGCGATGCTGTCGGGCGCGCAGACGCCGGTCAAGCGCCTGCTCTGCCTGTCCGCCACGTCGACCGGCGAAACCCTGAATGAAGTCGTGCGCTCCTACATCGGCGGCGGCCTGGCCGGCTGCATCATGACCAAGCTCGACGAAGCCGCGACCATCGGCAATGTGCTGGACGTGGTGATCCGCCGCAAGCTGAACCTGTTTTACATCGCGAACGGACAGCGGGTGCCGGAGGATCTGCACATCGCCAATCCGAACTATCTGATCGACCGCGCATTCAAGCTCAAGCGTGAGACCGCTTTCTTCGAGTTGCAGGACGGCGAACTGCCGGCGGTGATCGCCAATGCGACCAGGGGCATGAAGGACCAGGGCTTGCGCGAGGTGCGCATTGGTTAATTTTCATTCCGATCAGGCCGAAGGCCTGCGGCGCATGCTCGCCGGACCGAAGCCGCGCATCTTTACCGTTCTATCCACCGCCGCCGACGAGGAAAAGGGCGCCATGCTCGTCAATCTCTGCGCGTCGCTGGCACAGGGCGGCAGCGACGTGCTGCTGCTGGATGCCTGCGACCTCGAACGCGGCATCGCTTCGGGCGTGATCGGACCCTCCGATCCGACGTTGCTCGATCTGGCGCATGGCGGATGCGCGGCGGCTGACGTCGTACGGCGCATGCCGCAGGGATTCAGTATGGCGGCGCTGCTGCCGCGGGGCGTGGCCGTTTCATCGCTTCGGGCCGACGCCGTCGAGGGTCTGTCGCGCGCTTTCCACCAGCTGTCGACGAGCGCCGACATCGTGGTCGTGGACGCGGAACTCGGAAAAGACAGCGCCTTTCCCATCCCCGCGCTGGCCAATGGCGAAATCGTCGTGCAAGTGTCGACCGGCGCCGCATCGATCACGGCCGCCTATTCGGTCATCAAGCGCCTCAGCGGTGAAATGGGTCAGCGGCCGTTCAGCGTGCTGGTGACGGGCGCGAGCGAGAAGGAAGCGCAGGTGGTGTATCGCAATATGGCGGCGGCTGCCGGCCGCTACCTCGCGGTGAAGCTGAATTCGATGGGCTCGGTGCCCGCCGACGAACATCTGACCCGCGCCGCGCGTCTCGGCCGGGCAGTGGTGGAGGCATTTCCGATGGCCGGCGCTTCCGTCGCATTTCGTCGGCTTGCCGGCAGATTTGCGCTCGGCACGGCCGGCGAGCCGAAGGGCATGCTGCCTGGCAGCGCGGAACCGGGCAGATAAAAGACAGGTGGCGGCCGCGTCCGCCGAAAACAACGACTAACTGGTCCTTCAATCAGGTCTTCAAATGTACACCGTCAGTGGAAAAGTAGATAAGAGCGATCTTCTTGCGCAGCATGCGACGCTGGTCAAGCGCCTCGCTCACCAGATGAGGGCGAAGCTGCCGCCGAGCGTGGAGGTGGACGATCTGATCCAGGCCGGCATGATCGGTTTGCTCGACGCCGTCAACCGCTACGAAGAGACGCATGGCGCGCAGTTCGAGACTTACGCCGTGCAGCGCATCCGCGGCGCCATGCTGGATGAATTGCGCAGCACCGACTGGCTGCCGCGCAGCATCCGGCAGAACATGCGCAAGATCGAGGTGGCGATGACCGCTCTCCAGCAGAAGCTGGGGCGGCCGCCAAGCGAAACCGAAATCGCGCGCGAGCTGAAGGTGTCGCTGGCGGATTACCAGGAAATGCTGAGCGACGGCGGCGGCCACCAGCTGATCTATTACGAGGACTTCCACGACAAGGAAGGCAACGAGAATTTCCTCGACCGCTACTGCGTCGACGAATCGAGCGATCCCTTGCAGGCGCTGGTCAACGGCGGCTTCCGCAAGGCCGTCATCGATGCGATCGGCTCGCTGCCGGAGCGCGAGAAGGTGGTGATGGGCCTGTATTACGAGCAGGAGCTGAACCTGAAAGAGATCGGCGCGGTGATGGGCGTCTCCGAGTCGCGCATCTGCCAGCTGCACAGCCAGGCCGTGGCCCGGCTGCGCGCCAAGCTCAAGGAAGAAGAGTGGACTGGGCTAGCCTAGCCGGACTCGCGCTGGCGCTGGCGGGCGTGCTCTCGGGACGCCTGCTGGAAGGCGGCTCGCTGGCGTCGCTGCTGCAGCCCGCCGCCTTCGCGGTGGTGGTCGGCGGCACCTGCGGCGCGGTGCTGCTGCAGAGCGGCGGCAGGAATTGCCTGCGCGGGATCAAGATGGCGCGCTGGATTTTCGCGCCGCCGCCGCAGGATCGCGAAGACCTCGCCACCGACCTTCGGATATGGAGCGCGACGGCGCGCCGCGATGGCCTGCTCAGCCTCGAGCGCTATCTGCAGGCGATGTCCGATCCCTTCGTCGCCAAGGGCCTGCGCATGGCGATCGACGGACTCGAGGCGGACCGGATTCGCGACATCCTCGATGTCGATATCTCCACCTACGAGCGGCGCGAGCGGCAGGCGGTGAAGATATGGGAAGCGGCGGGCGGCTATGCGCCGACCATCGGCATCCTCGGCGCCGTGCTCGGCCTGATTCATGTGATGGAAAACCTGACCGATCCCGCCAGGCTGGGCGGCGGCATCGCGGTCGCCTTCGTCGCCACGCTGTACGGCGTCGGCCTCGCGAACCTGGTGTTCCTGCCGGTCGCGAACCGGTTGAAAGCCATCGTGTCGGCGGAAGTGACGCGGCGCGAATTGATGGCGGATGTGTTTTGCAGCATCGCGAACGGCGACAACGCGCGCGTGATCGAGGAGCAGAGGCTGGCGTATGGGTAGGGCCGCCGGCGGGCTTGGGGGGGGGTGGGTGGTTCGAGGTATGAGATACAAGTATC
>JAQGLQ010000300.1 GCA_028292785.1 Noviherbaspirillum sp.
GCGGGATGCGACGTCTGGATTACCAATGATGACGACCGCGACAAGCCCTCGCGACTGCTGCTGCTGGTAAAAAATCATGATGGTTATCTGCGGCTTTGCGATTTGCTATCGAAAGCATGGCTGACCAATCTCTATCGCGGACGTGCCGAACTGCGCATCGACTGGCTCCAGAATGGCGGGTCCAATGGTCTGATCGCCTTGTCGGGCGCGCACTTCGGCAATGTCGGAATGGCTATCGATAATGGCAACGCCGTCGCCGCGGAACGCCATGCCGAACGTTGGGCGCGTATCTTTCCGAACAGCTTTTACATCGAAGTGCAGCGCGTCGGTCAGCCCAACATGGAAAATCATGTGCGCCAGGCAGTGGCGCTGGCGACGAAGCTGAAGCTGCCCGTGGTGGCGACGCATCCGATACAGTTCCTGAAGCCGGAGGAATTTACCGCGCATGAAGCGCGCACCTGCATTTCCGAAGGCGAGATCCTCGCCAATCCGCGTCGCAACAAGCGCTTCAACGAACAGCAATGCTTCAAGACGCAGCAAGAGATGGTGGCGCTGTTCGCCGACATGCCGGCCGCGGTGCGCAACACGATCGAGATCGCCAAGCGCTGCAACCTGCAACTCGAACTCGGCAAGCCGAAGCTCCCGAATTTCCCGACGCCCGATGGCGTGACGATCGACGAATTCCTGGTGATGCAGTCGCAGCAAGGACTCGAACAGCGCCTGTTGCAACTGTTCCCCGATCCCGAGCGGCGCGAACAGGCGCGGCCCCGGTACGAAGCTCGCCTGAAGTTCGAGACCGATACCATCATCAAGATGGGTTTCCCCGGCTACTTCCTGATCGTGGCCGACTTTATCCAGTGGGCCAAGAACAATGGCGTGCCGGTGGGTCCGGGCCGTGGTTCCGGTGCCGGTTCGCTGGTCGCGTACTCGCTCAAGATCACCGACCTCGATCCGCTTGAATACAATCTGCTGTTCGAGCGCTTCCTGAATCCCGAGCGGGTATCGATGCCCGACTTCGATATCGACTTTTGCCAGGAAGGCCGCGACCGCGTGATCCAGTATGTGAAGGAGCGTTACGGCAAGGATGCGGTGTCGCAGATCGCCACCTTTGGCACCATGGCTGCCAAGGGCGCGGTGCGCGATGTCGGGCGCGTGCTCGATTTCGGCTACAACTTCTGCGACGGCATTTCCAAGCTCATTCCATTCAAGCCGGGCAAGCTGGTGACGATCGCCGATGCGATCAGGGAAGAGCCCTTGCTGGCTGAAAGGCAGGAACAGGAAGAAGAGGTCAAGCAGTTGCTGGATCTGGCGCAACAGGTCGAAGGCATCGCGCGCAACATCGGCATGCACGCGGGCGGCGTGCTGATCGCCCCCGGAAAGCTGACCGATTTCTGCCCGCTCTACACACAGGGCGGCGATGCCGGCGTCGTGTCACAGTACGACAAGGACGACGTGGAAGCAGTCGGCCTGGTCAAGTTCGACTTCCTCGGACTGACCACGCTGACCATCCTCGATCGCGCGGTGCGGTATATCAAGCAGCTCGATCCCGCGATGGCCGACTTCAGTCTCGAGAAGCTGCCGCTCAACGACAAGGCATCCTACGAATTGCTGACCAAGGCGAAAACCGTCGCCGTGTTCCAGCTTGAAAGCCGCGGCATGCAGGGCATGCTGAAAGATGCGCGCCCCGACCGCTTCGAAGACATCATCGCGCTCGTGGCTTTGTACCGTCCGGGCCCGATGGACCTGATCCCCGATTTCTGCCGCCGCAAGCATGGCGAGAAATTCGAATATCCCGATCCGCGCACCGAGGGCATCCTCTCCGAAACCTACGGCATCATGGTGTATCAGGAGCAGGTGATGCAGATGGCGCAGGTAATCGGCGGCTATTCGCTCGGCGGCGCCGACCTGCTGCGCCGCGCGATGGGCAAGAAGAAGCCCGAGGAGATGGCGGAACACCGGCAGTTGTTCCGGCAGGGTGCAGCCAGGAACGGGCTGTCCGAAGAGAAGGCCGATGAGATCTTCGACCTGATGGAAAAGTTCGCGGGCTACGGCTTCAACAAGTCGCACGCCGCCGCTTATGCCTTGCTGTCGTATCACACCGCTTACCTGAAAGCGCACCACCCGGCCGCGTTCATGGCGGCCAACTTGTCGCTCGCGATGGACGACACCGACAAGATCAAGATCCTGGTCGAGGATGCGATCGACGTCTGCGGACTCACGCTGCTGCCGCCGGACATCAATCTGTCTGACTACCGTTTCACCCCGGTGGGCGAGCCGGGCAAGCGCGCCACGCAGATCCGCTACGGCCTCGGCGCGGTGAAGGGTTCCGGCCAGAATGCGATCGAAGCGATTGTCGCCGCGCGCCGGGAAGGCGGGCCGTTCACCGACCTGTTCGACTTCGTCAAGCGCGTGGACAAGCGCCAGATCAATCGCCGCACCATCGAATCACTGATCCGCGGCGGCGCCTTCGACAGCTTCGGCGTCGATCGCGCGGTCCTGCTGGCGTCGGTGAATTTTGCGATGGAATGCGCCGAGCAGGCGGAAGCCTCGGCCAATCAGGTCAGCCTGTTCGGCGGCGACGATTCGGATATGGAATGCCCGCCCGAGTATGTGAAGGCGGCCCCATGGACCGAAAAGCAGAAGCTCACCGAAGAGAAGGCGGCGCTCGGCTTCTACTTGTCAGGCCATCTGTTCAATGCCTATGCGGAGGAGGCGCGCAGATTTGCCCGCACGCCGCTCGCGAAACTGGAACCGGCGCGCGAGCCGAAACTGATCGCGGGCGTTATCAGCGCGGTCCGCACGCAGATGACGCAGCGCGGCAAGATGGTCATCGTGACGCTCGACGATGCGACCGCCACCGTCGATGTCACGGTGTACAACGAACTTTTCGATCCGAACAAGCACCTGTTCAAGGAAGACGAATTCCTCGCGGTGCAGGGCAAGGTGTCGGAAGACCGGTTCTCCGGCGGGCTGCGCATCACCGCCGAAAAGGTGATGGATATCGGCACCGCCCGCGTGCAGTTCGGGCGGCAGGTGGTCTTGTCGCTGTCGTCTCCGGCGCAGAAAATCGACCCGGCGCAGCTCAAGAACATGCTGGCCTCGCACCGTTCCCAGACAGGCTTGCCGTTGTCGCTGCGTTATACGCATGACGGCATCAAATGCGAGATCCTGCTGGGCGACGAATGGCGGGTGTCGCCGAGCGACGGCCTGCAGGTGTCACTGGTGGAGAAGCTCGGCCGCGAGTCAGTGATGGTCGAGTATTGAGAGGCTCCCCGCAAGGATTTGTTAACAAATGTCCTGCGTGCGAAAACAGACATTTCGTCGAAGACGGCCGAGGATTCGAATTTTCGGCAGATTGTCTGCAGTCCCGTTTATTTAAATTTCCAAGGTGGGAATGACGTGCATTATCTAGATCGGCTGGCCACCGCGGCGGTCGTGCTTTTGCCTGTGCTGGCGCTGCTCGTAAAAGGGGGAGCCAACGGCTGCCTCTATTTACTGACCCTGGTCAGTCTGATCAGCATCATGTTTCGGCGCAGATGGGCAGACGTGAATTTCGGGCAATTTCTAAAGCAGTTCTGGCCTCTTCATTTATCAATGGCCGGCATTACGCTAGCGATATTCCTTCATCAATTCAGTAGCGGCAGCCTGAACATCAAGACCTATGACATCCCGTCGCGCCTGGCCTATTTCGCCCTGATTGCATGGGTGGCGATGCTTTTGCCTCTCAGGTACCTGAAGGCCGTTCAGTGGGGAATTCCCGTGGGCGCGATTGCTGCCGCAATAAAGGCGCACATCATCATGACTGCGGCTCCTCTGGGCGATCATGTCGGCTTTCTGAACAAGATTCCATTTGGCGGATTGTCTCTGCTTCTTGGCGTTTTCTCCATTCTTTCGATCGGCTGGGACCAGCGCAGGAATAAGTGGGCGGTGGCATTGAAAATCCTCGGCGGATGCGCGGGCATATATTCGTCCTACGTTTGCCTGACCAGAGGCGCATGGCTGGCACTTCCCGTGCTTGCCGCCATTGCCGTCGCACTCATTCGACGATTCCATGTCAGACATAAGTTGGCTGTGCTCGGCGTAGTGCTGGTATCGCTTGGGACGATATATGGACTGAGCAGCACCGTACAGTCGCGCATTCAGCTGGCGGCGGACGACATCGCTCAGTTCAGGTCAGGCGAAAACCTCGATACATCGCTCGGCATCCGCTTCCAGCACTGGCGCGGATCGTGGGAGTTGTTCAAGGAGCATCCGTATTTCGGGGTCGGACGAGAGAATTTTTATCCGGACGCGCTATCCGAGCTCCGCCAGAGGAACATTATTTCGGAAATGGCGTCCCGCTTCGTTCATCCTCATAGCGAATTCTTTTTCAATATGGCGACCCTGGGCATCTTCGGGGTGCTTGCATACTTGGCGCTTCATCTGGTTCCGGCATGTTTTTTTTATAAGGCAGCCAGGGAAGAGGATCATGAGCTCAGAATCGCCGGAGGAATGGGACTGGCCCTCGTTCTCGGGTACTTCGTTTTCGGCCTGACCGAGGTCATATTTTTTACCACCGCCGCCTGTTCGTTCTTCAGTATCATGGCGGCTGTATTTTTCGCTTGCGTCGTCAAGCGAAGACAAACGATTGCAGGGCATTCGATATGAACAACACAAAAGTCTTATCAAACCAGGCTCTCGCAGCGCCGAACCGGCCGACACAGGCATGACTTCATCCCCATATTTCAAGCGGCTGGTCAAGATGCACAAGCCGTACGCGAAACGCCTCGCACTGGCGTTCGTCGCCCTGATCGTGACCGCTGCCACGGAACCGATCGTCCCTTATCTGTTCAAGGTGCTTCTGGATAAGGGTTTTAGCGGCACGCCGGCGTTTTCATACTGGCTCGTGCCCTTGGCGGTCGTCGGAATTTTCATGATAAGGGGCGCCTCGACTTTCATCAGTACCTACATGATGTCGTGGGTATCGACCCGCCTGTTGAGCGATCTGCGGCGCCAGATGTTTGCGCGCATGCTGGATGTGCCGGCCGGTTTCTATATCGAGCATAGTGTCGGCCGCATCATCAACTCGATCATGTTCGAGGTGCAGCAAATTGTCGAAATGGTCACCAAGCTCTTCACATCGATCATACGCTGCTCGCTGACCGTGCTCGGCTTGCTCGCCTGGCTGCTCTATCTCAACTGGAAACTGACCATTGTCACGCTGGTGCTGCTGCCGCTGATCGCCATCGTCGTGCGTCTGACCGGCAAGCGCCTGAAAAAATTGAACCAGGAGTCGTTAACCGTCAATGCCGAGATGACGCAGGTCATCGAGGAGGCAACCCGCGCGCACCTGGTCATCAAGATTTTCGGCGGACACGACTATGAAAAGAGCCGTTTCGAGGAGCGCGCGGAAAACCTGCGGCGCTATACCATGCGCATGACCAGCACTTTCGCCGCGACCGTTCCGATCACGCAATTGATGACCGCATGTGCGGTCGCCGTGGTCATCGTGCTCGCGCTGATCCAGTCAAACAACGGCGACATCACCGCGGGCGGCTTCGTCTCGTTCATCACCGCGATGCTGATGCTGCTTGCGCCGCTCAAGCAGCTTGCCGAAGTCAACGGACCGCTGCAGCGCGGTATGGCCGCCGCCGAGGCGGTGTTCACCCTGATCGACACGCCCACTGAACGTACCGGCGGCAAGACACTGAAAGGCCGGGCAAAAGGGCAGATCGACTTTGTGAAGGTCGGCTTTTCATATCCCGGCAAAAAGCAGCCGGCGCTGAAGGACATCGATCTGCATGTCGAACCGGGAGAAACGATCGCCCTGGTAGGGATGTCGGGAGGCGGCAAGTCGACACTGGTAAATCTGATTCCCGGGTT
>JAQGLQ010000469.1 GCA_028292785.1 Noviherbaspirillum sp.
ATGGACCAACCCGAAACTGATGGCCGGAATCGGAGCGGCGCTGTTCTTCCTGGCGACCCGCCGCATGCTGGAAACCCTCATTGTCGGCATGGTTCTATTTACAATAATTCGCCTCGCCGCCTGACCATTGCTTGATTAAAACGGTATTTCTCAGTAATGCACTACGGTAAAATACTGCTCTTTCAATTCCACTAATTGTCCGCAGCCATGCAATTCAACCGACTGAGTGACCTGATCGCCCGTAACCAGCTTCAAGGAAAGCGCGTATTCATTCGCGCCGACCTCAACGTCCCGCAGGACGACGCCGGCAACATCACTGAAGATACCCGCATCCGCGCTTCGGTCCCCGCGATCCGGCAGGCGCTCGAGGCCGGCGCCGCCGTCATGGTGACTTCCCACCTTGGCCGCCCGACCGAAGGCGAATTCAAGCCGGAAGATTCGCTCGTGCCGATCGCGGCCCGTTTGTCCGAACTGCTCGGCCAGCCGGTGGAACTGAAACAGAACTGGGTCGAGGGCGTCGACGTCGCACCCGGACAGGTGGTATTGCTCGAGAATTGCCGGGTCAACAAGGGCGAAAAGAAAAACAGCGACGAACTCGCGCAAAAAATGGCGAAACTGTGCGACGTGTATGTCAATGACGCGTTCGGCACCGCGCATCGCGCCGAAGCGACCACTCACGGCATTGCCAAATTCGCACCGGTGGCCTGCGCCGGTCCGCTGCTCGCGGCGGAACTCGATGCCTTGGGCAAGGCGCTCGGCCAGCCGGCGCGTCCGCTGGTGGCGATCGTCGCGGGCTCGAAAGTGTCGACCAAGCTGACCATCCTGAAATCGCTGGCCGACAAGGTCGACAACCTGATCGTCGGCGGCGGCATCGCCAACACCTTCATGCTCGCGGCTGGCCTGAAGATCGGCAAATCCCTGGTCGAAGCCGAACTCGTCAATGACGCGAAAGCGATCATCGACATGATGGCCAAGCGCGGCGCATCCGTGCCCATCCCGGTCGACGTCGTCTGCGCCAAGGAGTTTTCCGCCGGCGCCGCCGCGACCGTCAAGGAAGTCAAGGATGTGGCGGACGACGACATGATTCTCGATATCGGCCCGAAGACCGCCGCGCAGCTGGCGCAGCAGATCGACAAGGCCGGCACGATAGTCTGGAACGGGCCGGTCGGCGTATTCGAGTTCGACCAGTTCGGCGAGGGCACCAAAACGCTGGCAATGGCAATTGCCGGTTCAAAAGGATTTTCGATCGCCGGCGGCGGCGATACGCTGGCGGCGATCGCAAAATATAACATTGCCCATAAGATCGGCTATATTTCGACCGGAGGCGGCGCCTTCCTGGAATTCCTGGAAGGCAAGACATTGCCGGCGGTGGATATCCTGCTTCAACGCGCCAAGTGACGTTTGCTTGCGCGGGACAGCGCAAGGATGTCATGACCCGAAACCATTAAAGGTAGTTATGAATCAGCGAAGAGCCACGAAAATCGTCGCCACCATCGGACCCGCATCGAGCGATCCGGACATGCTCATCCGCATGATTACCGCGGGCGTCGATGTGGTGCGGTTGAACTTCTCGCACGGCAAGGCACAAGACCATATCGATCGCGCCAGGATGGTCCGCGAGGCGGCCGCCGCCTGCGGACGCGAAGTCGCCATCATGGCGGACCTCCAGGGTCCCAAGATCCGCGTCGGCAAATTCGAACACGGCAAGATCAATCTGGAAAACGGCAGCAAGTTCATTCTCGATGCCGAATGTGAACTGGGCGACAACGCCCACGTCGGCCTCGACTACAAGGAACTGCCGCGCGACCTGAAACCGGCCGACGTGCTTCTGCTGAACGACGGCCTGATCGTGCTGGTGGTCGACAAGATTGTCGGCAGCGCGATTCACACCACCGTCAGGATAGGCGGCGAGCTCTCCAACAACAAAGGCATCAATCGCCTCGGCGGAGGACTGTCCGCGCCGGCGCTGTCCGCCAAGGACATGGAAGACATCCGGACCGCGATGAGCTTCCAGGCGGATTATCTGGCGGTTTCATTCCCCAAGAGCGCGACCGACATGGTGATGGCGCGGCAACTCGCGAACATTGCCGGGGAATCGTTCAAGCACAAGCCGCAGATGATCGCGAAGATCGAACGCGCCGAAGCGATTCCGGTGCTGCAGCAGATTCTCGATGCATCCGACGGCATCATGGTCGCACGCGGCGACTTGGCGGTGGAAGTCGGCAACGCAGCGGTGCCGGCGCTGCAGAAACGCATGATCAAGATGGCGCGCGCTTCCAACAAGCTGGCGATCACCGCGACGCAGATGATTGAATCCATGATCGTCAATGCGGTGCCGACCCGCGCCGAGGTGTCTGACGTGGCCAACGCGGTGCTGGACGGCACCGACGCGGTGATGACTTCGGCCGAAACCGCTTCGGGAAAATATCCGGTCGAGACGGTCGAAGCAATGGCGGCGATCTGCCTCGAAGCGGATAAATCGGACGTGGTCAAGCTCGACGCCGATTTCCTCAACGCGACATTTACCCGGATCGACCAGTCGATCGCCTACGG
>JAQGLQ010000477.1 GCA_028292785.1 Noviherbaspirillum sp.
GGCGCCCACTTTGCCGGATCGCTGATCAGCAGCAGGTTGCGCAGGGCGACCGCACGATCGTAGACCGTCAGCCGCATCTCGTTTGCATAACTGATCTGGACATTGTTGACGTGCGTGATCCTTTCGAGACGATCCTGGATCTGGCTCATGCGGAAGATGCCAAGCGCGGTGATGGCTGTCAGAAGGATGAGCACGAGCGCGAAGGCCAGTCCGAGACGGGTTCCGACTTTCATCTTGGCGAATTTCATTGGTATGGACTCCTTGAAGTACTGCTTGTCTGATGTTTCGTATTCTCTTGTTTGCAACTGCGTCAAACCGTACGGACGACCCTACGATGGTGGCGCCGGCCGATATCAAAAATTCAATGCCGGCCGCTGGCGCGCCCACGATGCGGGAACGACATGCGTTACCTTGAACATAACGGCCGTGGATACCGAAACTTTAGAAAATTCATGCTGCCGATGGATGGCAGGCCCGGCGGGTTTTCAATCGTAGGAAATGTTGTAAAACAGGGAAAGCGCGCTGCGGGTCCCGGCCTCCGCCTCGACGGTCAGCTTGGGGCTGAGCGTGTAGCGCAGATGAAGCACGCTGCTGGCCGTCTCCAGGCCGCGCTCGAGACTGACGAACAGGCGTGATGAAACCTGTTTGCCGAGGGTGACGATGCGCTGCTGCAGGCTGTCCTGGGTAGTGCCGACACTGAGCTGGTCGAGTCCGAGCGCATTGGCGATCTGCGACTGGACCCCGGCGGACGCGCCTTTGGACAGCAATGCGCCGGCCGCGCTCTGGAGCGTGCCGAGTTCGCCCTGGCCGACACTTTCCAGTCCATGGCCGAGCACCAGCCATGAGAGCTTTTCCGCTTCCGAAACCGGGGGCTCCGACACCAGCCCGATGCGCGGTGACAGCACCGTGCCCAGCACCGTGACGCCAGCTTCCACTTGTTGCCCGCGGCGCATGGCGATGATGTCCAGCGACGGATTATCGATCGGACCGTTGAAGCGCAGCACGCCTTGTTCGATCTTGAGCTCGCGCCCATAGGCGGAGAACGTGCCCTGCTCGATCCGCAAGGTGCCGCGTGCGCGTAACGGTTCCCCGGGCTGGCTGGCGAGGCGGATCTGGCCTGCCAGGAAGGCGTCCAGCCCGCGGCCCCGCAGCGCAATCCCTTTGCCGAGATCGATGCCGACATCGATCGACGCCGGCAGCCCTCGCTCCCCCGGCTTCTTCTGCGTCTGCCCGACGACGACCACATCGTCCGACAGGCGCGGCATGCTGGTACTGCCGATATCGAAGAAGCCTGAATCGGCCTTGAATTCGCCCACGATATCGGCGCGACCGTCGCGCCATCCGATCCGGCTTTCGCCGCTCACCGACACCCTGCGGTCGCTGCGGTCGAGCAGCTGGAATCGCTCGGCCTTCACCCTCAGCGCGGCGTCAGGCTTGCCTCCCGCGAAGTCGACGGTTCCGGCCGCGCTCAGCTGGCCTTCGCGGCTCGGGAAGCGCAGCGTTCTCAGCACCAGCTTCGATTCCTCGAATTCGGCGTCGAGAACTCCCTGGCGCAAATCGATCCCGGTATCGGCGGACAGGAAACGCAGGCCGCTGCCGCTGATCGTTCCGCTCAGTCGCGGCTGCGCGAGCGTGCCGGCGACCGCCACCGCACTCTGCAGCCGTCCCTCGACGATGGAAGTCGGCGACACCAGCGGTCCGGCCCATCCGAGCGATGGAATATCGATGCGTACCTGCGCCGTCACCGGCGCATCGGACGCTGGCATGAAACGGCTGCCCCCGGCCAGGCCGATTTTCCCGGCGGCGTCGACCAGTCCGAGTTTTTCGCCCTGCGCGCGCAGCCGCAGAGCGAGCTCGCCGCCGGATATATTGGCGCTGGCCTCGAGGCTGCGCAGTCCGAGTGCCACCGGCCTGCCGCCGCGCATGGTCACATCGCCGCCGTCGCGGCGTATTCGCACGCTGCCGGCCGGCGTGTCGGTCAGGCTTACATCCCAGTCTCCGCTCAGCTGAAGATCGGTGCTCAGGGCAGGCTCTCCATCGCCGAAGGTCATCAGCTGCCCGACCTGCAGGCGTTCCATGCTGCCGCGCGTGACGATGCCGCGTTCGTCGCGCAGGAAGCGCTCCACGGTGAGCTGCGCCATCGGCGAATCGAGGCGGAAGCGGTCGAGCTGCACTTTTTCCCGCGAGACGAAAAGCTGCGCCGGCGCCGCGAGGCGCGCGCGGAAGCGTCCTGCCGCATCGAGGCGCCGGATATCGCCCTGCCATTGCGGCGCCTGCTCCAGCGATTGCAGCCCGCCGTCGGCGGCGAGGCTCCAGTTTTGTTCCGGCTCGGCCAGTGTCATCGCGATCTCGTGGCGGGCGGTGGTGCCGGACGCCGTGAGTTTTACCGTGGTCGCGCGCAGCCCGCCCGCCCTCACGCCCTGCGCATCGACCGTCATGGCCAGCGGCGCGTCGGGCTGCGGCGCAAACCGCACCCGTGCGCTCAGACCGGCGACCTCCTGGGTCGCCTGCGCAGCCGGCCCGATGCGCAGCTGCTTCAGCGTCGCCTCCACGCTGGCGGCGGTAAAAAACAGCGGGGTGCTGCGGTCCACCTGCACGTCCGCTTTTCCTTGCAGGCTGTCCACCCGCGCCAGTCCGGCGAGGCGTACCGCGCTGCCGCTCCAGTTCGCGCTGATCTGCGGGCGGGTGAAGCTGCCGCGCGCGGTGCCGCTGGCGTCCAGCGCGCCACCGAATTGCGGACCCAGCTGATCCAGCCGCGGAGCGGCGAGCGTGAAGGACAGCTGCCCTTCGTTCTGAGACAGCCG
>JAQGLQ010000482.1 GCA_028292785.1 Noviherbaspirillum sp.
GCGCATCTTGACAAATATGAAGCTGTAGTCAGCAACAGCCAGGTAGCCTGGGTAGGGCTGATCGGGCAGGAACTGATCTCGACCACGCGCATACTCGAGTTCATCAGCGAACACCTGTTCAACTTCATCACCACGCCGGCAGAGACGGGCCACGTCGTCCTGACCTTGCGCCATGCCTGGGGCATGTCTTTCATGCGCGATATGCAGGTGCGATTGAAGGCGGAAGGCGAGATGCCCGATGCCGAGTCGGTCATGGTGGGACCGTCGGAACATATGCAGCGCTTATATGCGCAGATCCACAAGGTCGCGCGCACGGATGCATCGGTTCTGATCACGGGCCCCTCCGGCACCGGGAAGGAAGTCGCCGCGCAATCGATACATCGCCAGTCGGACCGCAGCCATGCTCCGTTCGTCGCGGTCAATTGCGGCGCCATCGCGCCGCAGCTCTTCCAGTCGGAATTATTCGGCTATGAAAAAGGCGCATTCACAGGCGCGCACCAGCGGAAGATCGGGCGCATCGAAGCGGCGCAGGGCGGCACGCTGTTTCTGGATGAGATCGGCGACATGCCGTTTGACATGCAGGTCAACCTGCTGCGCTTTCTGCAGGAAAAAACCATTGAGCGCGTCGGCGGCAACGAACCTCTGCCGATCGATGTACGGGTGATCGCGGCCACCCACGTCGACTTGGTCGAGGCGGTGAGCGAGGGACGTTTCCGCGAGGACCTGTATTACCGTATCAACGTCGTTTGCATCGAGATTCCCGCCCTTGCGGATCGCGGCCACGACATCGAAGACATCGCGAAATATTATTTCACCATGTTCGCGCGTGCGCATAACCGCAGCCTGCGCGGCTTTTCCAAGGCGGCGATGAATGCCATGCTGAGCCATGGCTGGCCGGGCAATGTGCGCGAGCTGGTCAACCGGGTGCACCGCGCCACCGTCATGGCCGAGGGCCGCTTCATCCAGCCGGAGGATCTCGGTTTCGAAAGGCCGGTGGAACAGCAGGTCATGTCGCTCGAAGACGCGCGCGCGGCAGCAGAAAGCATGGTCATCCGACGTGCGTTGTCGCAGTCGCGCAATCAGATTTCACGCGCTGCTTCTCTGCTCGGAATCTCGCGCGTCACGCTGTACCGGCTGATCGAGAAGTACAACATCCGCTCATCCGTTCCTCCCGCTAATACGCCCCCGCCGTCAGCCGCAGCCGCGTTGTCCGACGAGTCCATGTCGCAGAAGCTGCATAAATGATCGAATGCCTGCCACGCAGGCACGGCGTCTCGAACTTTTCCGCATGGAGCCTGACTTCCCCCTCCATTGGCGGGAGAGGGAAACTGCGATGTGTACGCTCTAATCGGCGCCCGATTCAGCGGCAGCCGTGCGCAGTATTTCCGCCAGCCGCGCCGCGGCCGGGCCGGCGGACCAGTGACGGCCATGGATCAGGTAAAGGACTGTCTTGTATGTTCCGCGCTCGCCCGGCAACAACGGTGCAAGCACACCCTCGTCCAGCAACTTCCTTATCCGATGCTTCGGCAGCCACGCATAGCCAAAGCGCCAGCATACCGCTTCCACCACGGCGTCGTAACTGCTCAGATGCCAACGGCGACCGTGCATGCCGTTGTCGGCAATGCCTAACGGCGACTCGCCGGAATAGCCGACGCCGATGTGCACATGCTTTTCCAGATCGGAAAACATTGCATCTCGTCCAAGCTTGAACAGGGCATGCTCCGGATGCGCGACCGCGAGATATTCCACCTCCACTAGCGGCTCGCCCAGAAACCCCAATGGAACCCGTGCACTGACGACCAGATCAACCGTCATGTCGCGCAGCACTTCCTCGGCCCGCGGCATCGCTACTTCGCTCAGACGCACATGCGCTCCGGCGCCCAGCTGATCGAACTGGCGCAATGCGTCCATCAGCAGTGGCGCGGGCGTATTCTGATCCACCACCAGACGCACTTCCGAACCCCAGCCCTGGCCTACGTTCCTGGCGAATAATTCGAGCTCGATCGCCTCTTTCAGCACATGGCGCGACCGCTCGAGCATGGCGCGGCCGGCAGCGGTGAGATGGGCCTTTCGTCCTTCGATCTTCAGCAGCTGTATACCCAGCTGCTCCTGCAATTTGGCGACGGTGTAGCTGATCGCCGACTGGCTGAGATGCAGGAATTTCGCCGCTTCGGCGAAGCCGCCGCAATCAATGACGGCGTGAAAGATGCGCCATTGTTTCAGGCTTACATGGAGATTGCGCACGTCATGCGGGCGCGATCTGTACACGGTTCCCGCACTGCGCGGCGCGGGGGATTGTTCCATTAACGGGCTTCTCAACTGGGTCATTTTCCATTCCTTCATTGACGGCAGAATGCTGCGCCATCGGCGCAGGCCGGCGCTCTAGTTGTTTTGCGGATTGCCTGCGGCGACCACTCATAAGCAAGAGCCAAGCCTGCCCTGTAAGCCATTGATTTTGTGTGGAGTTCAATTGCCGATCGAGACATAATGGTCGCGGCATGTATAGCGGATGATGCGTAATCGCCGGAGAAAGAGCGTATCTTCAAGGCCTCAGATGTCGGCCGTCACGCCCGGGGCCGCCGCGGCCACGGAGGAAGCAACGCCATGGATGCGTATCTCATCATGTCGCCATGCGTACCAGACATGAAGCACCGCCGAGGCCTTCGCATGCACGGAACGGACGCGGGCGGGCCTTTCGGGTGGATCAGGAATGAAGCGCGGCAGTTGAGGTTTTGAGGCTGCGCAAGGCGGACGTAGATATCGACCAACGATGAATGCGAAATCACTCGAATGAGGGAACGATGCAGCAGTCCGCAGCATTCAACACCGGCGAGCAGACGCCGCGAGCGATGTCGGAATGTGCATCCCGATGTGACACGAAGCCTTTTCATCACTGATCATCGCGCATGCAACCATGCGAAAAAGCCCGCCACCAACCCGCGGAGGCAGGCGATGACGGGAACCGGAGAACGGTTGAATCGGCAAATGAGTGGGTACAGCAAAACACGTGCCGGGGCTACAAGGGAACGCGGTCCAAGCGTATCTCAATGTAAATCCTCAGTGAGAATGAAGTATAGTGAGATAGCCTGTATCGATCATTCAACAACCCTGTTTCCCCCCATGTGCCAGCTACTCGGGATGAATTGCAACGTCCCTACCGACATCGTTTTCAGCTTCACCGGCTTCGCCACGCGCGGCGGGCGCACCGATGTCCATAACGATGGTTGGGGTATCGCATTTTTCGAAGGAAAGGGCGTACGACATTTCGTCGATTACCAGGCAGCAATCGAATCGCCGATCGCCGATCTCATCAAGCGCTGCCCGATCAAATCGAAGAACGTTATCGCGCATATCAGGAAGGCGACGCAAGGCAGGGTCGCCCTCGAAAATTGCCATCCGTTCGTGCGCGAGTTATGGGGCCGCTACTGGGTGTTCGCGCACAACGGCGACCTGAAGGAATTCGCGCCCGCGCTGGACGGGCCTTTCCATCCAGTCGGCACCACCGATAGCGAATTGGCTTTCTGCTATCTGCTGCAGGAACTGCGGCGGCGCTTCGGCGACACCCCGCCGGAACGGAGCGAGCTGTCGGCAGCCCTGCGGGAACTTGCAGGACGGATCGCCGGGCATGGGCCGTTCAACATGATGCTGTCGGATGGCTCGGCGCTGTTTACGCATTGCTCGACCAATCTCTATTACATCGTGCGCAAGTTTCCCTTCACGACGGCGAAGCTGTCGGACGACGACATGCTGGTCGATTTTTCCCAAGTCACGACGCCGAACGACCGGGTGGCAATCATCGTCACCGCGCCGCTGACGACCAACGAAACCTGGACGCAGTTCGAACCGGGAGAAATGAAAGTGTTCGTCGAAGGCGCGCCGGTCGATCTTTAGAGCGGATTGCGGATCACGACAGGTTGGGCGCGAGCCAGCGCTCGGCGTCTTCCTTCTTCACGCCGCGCCGCGCGACCATGTCCTCCAGCTGATCCTCGCCGATCTTGCCGACGACGAAATATTTCGACTCCGGATGCGCGAAGTAAAAACCGGATACCGATGCGCCGGGGAACATCGCGAACGATTCCGTGACCCGCATGCCGATTTCCTCGCACTGCAGCAGCTCGAACATGTCGGCTTTCACCGTATGTTCGGGACAGGCTGGGTATCCAGGCGCGGGACGAATGCCGCGGTATTTTTCCTTGATCAGGTCCGCGTTGCCGAGCGCTTCGTTCGCCGCGTAGCCCCAGAATTCCTTGCGCACCCGCTCGTGCAGATGCTCGGCGAAGGCTTCGGCGAGACGGTCGGCCAGCGACTTCAGCATGATGCTGCTGTAATCGTCGAGCGCATCCTCGAAACGCTTTTCATGCTTTTCGATGCCGATGCCGGCGGTGACCGCGAACAGACCGATATAGTCCGCGACGCCCGAGGATTTCGGCGCGATGAAATCGGCCAGGCATTGATTGGGACGGGCCACGCCGTCGACCACCGGCTTGGCGGTCTGCTGCCGCAGGCCGTAATAGGTGAACGCCACCTGCGTGCGCGTCTCATCGGTATAGATCTCGATATCGTCGTCGTTGACGCTATTGGCGGGCAACAGCGCGACAACCCCGTTGGCGGTCAGCCAGCGGCCATCGATCAGCTTTTTCAGCATGGCCTTGCCTTCTTCATACACTTTGCCGGCGGCATCGCCGACCACCGCGTCCTCCAGGATCGCGGGGAACGACCCGGCCAGGTCCCAGGTCTGGAAAAACGGGCCCCAGTCGATATACTCGGCGATGGTCGCGAGATCGTAGTTTTTGAACATCCTGCGCCCGATGAATTTCGGCTTGACCGGCGCACCTGCGCCCGTGAATTCGAGCTTCATCTTGTTGGCGCGCGCTTCGGCCAGCGATACCATCGGCGTCGCCTTCCGGTTCGCGTGCTGTTCGCGGATGCGCACATAGTCGGCCGCGATTTCCGCGACATACTGGTCGCGCTGCTCCG